>NZ_JBMRBK010000077.1:0-16831 GCF_057351765.1 Trinickia sp.
CCGAACATCGCCCCTTCCAGCAGCGATATCCCGAACGCCTCCGATCGCAGATGCGAGGGAAACGTCAGCGCATGACAAAGCGTGAGCAGCGCGATTTTATCGTCGTCGCCCACAGGCCCCACAAAATCGACATTGTCGAGTTTCAACCGCGCCGCCTGCTGCTTGAGCTCTCTCTCGACCGGCCCGGCGCCAACGATCACCGCACGGAACCGGGTTCCCGCGAGCGCATCGAGCAGGATATGCAGCCCCTTGTAGTACCGCAGGTTGCCCACGAACAAAAAGAACTTCTCGCCGGCACGCTCGCGCCAATATCGCAGCTTGTCCTCGGTGGGCGGCGCATAAGATGCGGGATCGAGCCCGATCGGAATGACCTCTACCTTGTCCCGAAAGCGCCGCAGCACGTCGCTCGTCTCGACGTAGTTCGGCGAAGTCGCCACGATCTTGTCGACGCTGGCAAGAAACCTGTCGCGCAGCGGCTTATAGAACTGCAGCAACACCTTCTGCCGCACGATATCCGAGTGATACGTGAGGAGGCACGGTTTGCGCACGCGCGTCAGAAAATGTGCCATATCGGCAAACGGCCAGGGGAAGTGGTAGTGAATCACGTCCGCATGTCGCGCCAGATCCTTGAAACGCTTTAACGCATGAATTGAAAATGCCGACGAGGCAATCTCGACATCGAGCTTTGCGCGGTGATGAATGTGATCCCCGAAATCGACGGTCGAGGTGTCTCTGCTGACCGTCAACACTTCGCTCGTCACGCCTTGTTTCGCGGCCCCCGAGCATATCTGCCCAATCAGCTCTTCAACGCCGCCCATCGAATCGGGCTTGTATGTTTTATAGAAATGGAGAACGCGCATGAGTCAGGCAGGGTTCGTGGGCACGACGTTCGTTGTTCGCTTCTTCGGCAAGACTGCCGCGCCCGCGCCCGATCGAAGCAGGGGAAGGGGGCTGGCAGCCCCCTCATAACCGCAGTTCAGCAGGGTGCGCGCCCGTAGATGTCTTCGAAGCGAACGATATCGTCTTCGCCGAGATACTCGCCGCATTGCACTTCGATCAGCACGAGATCGAGCACGCCCGGATTGACGAGCCGATGCTTGTGCCCCGCCGGGATATACGTGGATTCGTTCGGCTGCAGCGAGATGATCTGCTCACCGTTGACGATTTCCGCGCAGCCGCTGACGACGATCCAGTGCTCGCTGCGATGGTGGTGCATCTGCAGAGAAAGGGACGCGCCGGGTTTGACGACGATGCGCTTCATCTTGAAGCGATCGCCTTCTTCGAGCACCGTATAAGTGCCCCAGGGGCGATGCACGGTGCGGTGCAGGCGGCATGCGTCGTCGTTCGTCCGCTTGAGCTTGGCGACGATCTGCTTCACGTCCTGCGCGCGGTCTTTGTCCGCGATCAACAGCGCATCGGGCGTATCCACGACGATGAGATCGCGCACGCCGACCATGCCGATCAGGCGTTCGTCGCTCTGCACGAAGCAGTTCTCGACATCGTGCAGCGCGGTCCTGGCATTAATGCGGTTGCCGCTGTCGTCGGGCGAAGTCAACTCGCTGATCGCCACCCATGATCCGATGTCGTTCCACCCAAGATCGCACGGTACGACGTTGACGTTGCTCGACCGTTCCATGACCGCGTAGTCGATCGAGATGTCTTGCGCCTTGCCGAAATGCGCTGCATCGAGCTCGACGGAAAAGCCATCGTCCGATGTGCTCCGTCGTGCGTCCTTCACAGCCGCTAGCGTCGGTTCGATGACGTTCGGCGCGTGCTTTTGCAATTCGTCGAGCATCGTCTGCGCAGTGAAGCAGAACATGCCGGCATTCCACAGGTGCCGGCCCGTACCGACCAATTCCTTGGCGATATTCAGCTCGGGTTTCTCAATGAAACGTTCGACCTTGTGGATGCCCTCGGCCCCTGGCAGCGGGCGTGCTTCGAATTCGATATAGCCGTAGCCCGTTTCCGGTGCGGTGGGACGAATGCCGAACGTCACGATCCGGCCGTTGGCCGCACCGCGTGCCGCGTCTTGCACGGCTTGCGCGAAGGCTTGCTCTTTCTCGACGAGTTGATCGGCCGGCATGACGAGCATGATCGCATCGGGGCCGTGCGCCTCGCGAACGACCTCGGCCGCAGCGCCGATTGCCGCCGCGGTATTGCGGGCGGCGGGCTCGAGCACGAAGCCGACACGCGATACGTCCGTGTCCAACTCACCGCACTCGTCCTTCGTCAGAAAGTAGGTCTCGCGATTGGTAACGATCAGGACTTCGTTCGTCGACGCAACGCGAGCTGCGCGCAAGAACGTCTTTTGCAGAAGGCTTTGACCGTCAGCGAGCTTGAGCAGCGGCTTGGGAAACGCTTCCCGGGAAACGGGCCAAAGGCGCGTTCCGGCACCGCCGCAGATGATGACAGGAATGATATTCATCGGCGCTGATCCATTGTGCAGGGGGCGATTCTAGCGGAAATTGGCCCCGGCGGACCGAAATCGAGAACATCTGGTTACGCATTTTGCACCATTCGGCACATCACACTATTCCTTCCCGCGTCTTTTATGAAGTATCTTCAACGGGGCCGTTTTGTCCTATTCTGAGAAGGCCGTGGCGGGATCGGGCGTGGTGTTGGCGCCACTTCGCATGGAAATTGCTACCGATCTGCCTCATAATGCTGGCCTGCGCAATTGTATGCGGGCCGGCTGCCGCGATCAATAAGAAGAACGCTAAAGCGTTGAACGGGCTCTCTGCGCTATGTATTCCAACTTTACTCCGAGGAAAAGTCGCGGAATGTCTCGATTTAAATCATCGTGGCTCTCGTTGAGTGCATTCGCTTTCGATGCGCTGGCGGTGACGGCTGCGTGGCTTGCGGCTTACGCGATTCGCTTCAACGGGGACGTACCCGTTACCTTCCTGTACGGCGCACTGCATGCGCTCATCTGGGTCGTACTGGTCTATTCGGTGATGTTCCGCGTGTTCGGTCTATACCGAGGCATGTGGGTGTTCGCGAGCCTGCCCGATCTGGTTCGTATTTCGAAGGCCGTTGGCGCCGGCGCGCTGCTCATCATGATCGGCGCGGTCATGCTGCAGCCCTCGCCCATCATTCCGCGTTCGGTGCTGATCGTCTGTCCGCTGCTGCTGTTCCTCGTCATGGGCGGCGCGCGCGCGTTGTATCGGACTGCGAAGGAATTCTATCTTTATGGGGGTCTGGTTGCCCAAGGCAAGCCGGTGATCGTGCTGGGCGCCGGCTCGGCCGGCGCGAGTCTCGCGCGTGAGCTGTCGCGTTCGAGCGATTGGCGCCTGGTCGGCCTGCTGGACGACGATCCAGCCAAGCAGGGCCGCGAGATCTACGGTTACAAGGTCTTGGGGCCGATCGCCGATTTGCAGCGCGTTGCCCAACAGCTGAAGGCCGAGCACGCGATCATCGCCATTCCATCGGCATCGGTGGACGCCCAGCGCCGCGTCGCCGCGATCTGCGTGCGTGCCGGGGTCCGCGCGATGGTGCTGCCGGCGCTGGCCGCGTTGACGAAAGGTCAGCCGTTCCTCGCACGTGTGCGGCACATCGATCTGGAAGACTTGCTGGGGCGCGAGCCGGTCAAGATCGATACGCCTCACGTGGAAGCGCTGCTGCGCGGCCGCGTGGTCATGGTCACGGGCGCGGGCGGTTCCATCGGCTCGGAGTTGTGCCGCCAGATCCTGCGCTTCGAGCCCGCTCAATTGATCGCCTTCGATGTTTCGGAGTACGCAATCTATCGACTGGTCGAAGAGCTGACGGACCACTATCCGGGCCTCTCGATGGTACCGGTGGTGGGCGATGCCAAAGACTCGCTCTTGCTCGATCAGGTTTTTTCCCGCTATGCGCCCCATATCGTCTTTCATGCGGCGGCCTATAAGCACGTCCCGCTGATGGAGGAGGTGAACGCCTGGCAGGCTGTGCGCAACAACGTGCTCGGCACTTATCGCGTCGCACGCGCGGCCATCCGCCATGGCGCGAAACGCTTCGTGCTGATCTCGACGGACAAGGCAGTCAACCCGACCAACGTCATGGGCGCGAGCAAACGGCTGGCGGAGATGACCTGTCAGGCGCTTCAGCAAACGAGCAACGGGACGCGATTCGAAACGGTCCGCTTTGGCAACGTGCTCGGCAGTGCCGGAAGCGTGATTCCGAAATTCCAGAAGCAAATCGCCAAGGGCGGGCCGGTCACGGTCACGCATCCCGAGATCACGCGGTTTTTCATGACGATCCCCGAGGCGTCGCAGCTCGTCTTGCAGGCGTCGAGCATGGGGCAAGGCGGCGATATCTTCGTGCTCGACATGGGCGAGCCCGTGAAGATCGTCGATCTGGCTCGTGACCTGATCCGTCTGTACGGCTTCACCGAGGAGCAGATTCGGATCGTTTTCACGGGCCTGCGCCCCGGCGAAAAGCTCTACGAGGAGCTGCTCGCCGACGACGAAACCACCACCCGCACGGTGCATCCGAAACTGCGCATCGCCCGCGCACGGGAAGCCCCGAGCGATCTTCTCGACGAATTGATGCCGTGGTTGATGCAGCATCGCGTATTGACGGACGATGAAGTGCGCCGCGATTTGCGTCGCTGGGTCCCAGAATATGAGACGGCGTTGCCGCCGCGGCTCGAATCGGTCCCCATTACGCGCTCAGCCGGGGTGCTGACGCGCTAACGAGCTGCGCGCGCACCTCCTGGGTGCGCCAATTATTGGAAAATCGACGGCTTCCTGTCGTAGCATGGCGGCTTTGATCGTCAGGCGTCTTTCGCCCCTTTTTTCAACGCCACCACGGCTCGCTGCCATTGCATGAAACTGCTTTTTGATCTCAATTCGCTGCGGCCGCCGCGCAGCGGCGTCGGCTACTACACGCAGCACTTGCTCGAAGGATTGTTGGAGCAACCGGATGTCGAGGCAATTGCCGGATGGGTGGGCTCGACCGTCTACGAAGGCGATGCGCTGCGTGCGCTGATGTGCGATCAAACGTCGCTGGCCAAGGCCGCCCAATTCAGCAAAGGGTTCACCGCATCGGCTCTGCGCGCCGCGCGCAATGTCCCCGGCGTCTATAAAGCTCGAACGCTTGCCCGAAGCTTTGCTTCGGGGAGTTTGCGTCGGGACTTCGCCAAGCGTGGCTACCTTTATCACGAGACGAATTTCATCGCGTCGCGCTACCGCGGACCTTCCGTTGTCACGGTCCACGATCTGTCCCATCGGCGGCACCCCGAATTCCACCCGAGCGTGGCCGTCCAGTATCTGGACGATGGATTGCCGCGCACGCTTGCTCAAGCGCGCGTCGTCATTGCGGACAGCCACTACACGAAGAAGGAAATTCACGACATCTATGGATTGCCCGACGAGAAGGTCGTCACTGTCCATCTGGGCGTGGAAACGTGCTTTCAGCCTCGATCGGAGGAAGTCTGCTCTGCCGTGCTCGCGGCGTTGGGGCTGAAATACCGTGGCTTCGTTCTGTCCGTCTGTACGTTGCAGCCGAGGAAAAACCTGCGCCGGCTCGTCGCGGCCTACGCCCATTTGCCCGAAGCGCTGAGGCGCGAGTTCCCGCTCGTTCTGATCGGCGCGAACGGGTGGATGAATTCCGATCTGCAGCGCGATATCGGCCCCTTGGCGAACGCCGGTCAAATCATCGCGCCGGGCTATGTGTCCCGGGCCGATCTCACTCGGCTGCTATCGGCTGCGGCAGTATTTGCCTATCCGTCGCTTTACGAAGGGTTCGGTCTGCCGGTGGCGGAGGCGATGGCAAGCGCGGTTCCTGTGTTGACCGCCAACGTGACATCTTTGCCGGAAGTGTCGGCAGGGGCGGCTTGGGAAGTGGATCCTTATTCCGTCGATGCGATCGCCGACGGCCTGGCGCGATTGCTCCAAGACGCTGCGTTGCGCGAGTCGCTCATCGCCAAGGGCTTGCAACGCGCCGCCGAACTCACCTGGGCGGCAACGGTTGAGCAGACCCGCGATGTCTATCGGTCGGTGCTGGCGTGATGCCCGCCAGGCGATATCGTTGAGGCGGGGTTCATACAAGGAGGCGGTGTGCGAATTGCCATAACGGGAGCTAACGGTTTCGTCGGCAAGGCGTTGTGCGCGCTGCTGCGCGACAGCGGCCATGACGCCGTTGCGCTGGTGCGTCGGCAAGGTGTCTGTACGCCCGGTGTTCGCGAGTGCCTGATCGAGGATGACAACTTCGCCTCGCTCGCGCTGGGCAGACCCGCCTTCGGCCCATGCGACACCTTCGTTCATCTTGCGGCCCGCGTCCACATCATGCGCGATCGCGCGGTGGACCCGATCGCAGCCCATAGAACGACGAATGTCGACGGCACGCTCAACGCCGCGCGCGCCGCATCGGTGGCCGGCGCGCGGCGGTTCGTCTATGTCAGCAGCATCAAGGCGCTCGGTGAGGGCGAGCCGGGGCGGCCGTGGCGCGAGAACGACGAGGCGTCGCCCGTCGATCCATACGGCGTATCGAAGCGCGAAGCCGAGCTGGCGTTGCGCGAGTTCGGGCGGACGGTTGGAATGGAGATCGTCGTCGTGCGCCCGCCGTTGGTCTACGGTCCGGGCGTGCGCGCGAATTTCCTCGGTCTCATCAAGGCTGTCGAGAAGGGCGTTCCGTTGCCGCTGGGGGCCGTCGATGCGCAACGCAGCATGGTCTATGTCGGCAATCTGGCGGACGCGATTCGTTTGCTCGCCACCTATCCCGCCGCGCTCGAGGGCGTCTATCACGTGACCGATTGCGAGGATTTGAGCGTCTCGCAAATGATTCGCGCGATTGCCGATGCACTGGGCAAGCCGGCGCGGCTCGTGTCCGTGCCTGTCGCCTTGTTGCGCCTGATCGGGACTTTGACGCGGCAGTCCGACCGCATCGATCGGCTGACCGGCCCCTTGCGCGTGGAATGCAGGCGGCTGCCCAGCGAGCTCGGATGGACGCCGCCGTGGCAAGTCGCGGATGGGCTCAAGCAAACGGTGCGGGCACGATCGACCGTATCAACCGTTGAATGAGGCGCCATCGATGACGATATCGTCGCTTCTTCTCACTGGCTTCGCTGCTGCACTGATCTGCTTCGTAGTCCTATGGATCCTGCTTCGCACGGGATGGGCGTTCGATATTGCGCTCGATATTCCCAATCATCGTTCGTTGCACGTGAAGCCGGTGCCGCGTGTGGGCGGATGGGGCGTGTTGCCGGCGGCGCTTGCGATCGTCGCGATCGAGGCTCCGCTGATGCGTTGGTTCGCCGTCGGGGCACTCGTCCTGGGTGCGCTTTCGCAGATCGACGATCGCCGTGGCTTGTCCGCAAAGACGCGTTTCGCGGCGCATTTGATCGTGGCCGGGGCGGCGGTGGCGCTGAGCGCGAACGGCATCGATTGGTGGCTCGCCGTGGCTGCCGTCATCGCGCTCGTTTGGCTCATCAATCTCTATAACTTCATGGATGGTTCGAACGGCCTGGCGGGGGGCATGGCCGTCTTCGGCTTCGCAACCTATGCCGTGGCGGCGATGGCTGGCGAGCCGCAGTTATCGATTGCCTCGGTGGCGATTGCGGGCGCCGCGCTCGGCTTTCTCGCGCTCAACTTTCATCCGGCCCGTATCTTTCTGGGCGACGTGGGGTCTATCCCGCTGGGTTTCCTCGCGGGCGCGCTAGGGTTTTGGGGCTGGCGGCACGATGCGTGGCCGGTCTGGTTTCCGGCGCTTGCCTTCGCTCCATTCATTGCGGACGCAACGGTGACGTTGCTGCGCCGGCTCGCGCGCGGCGAGAAGGTCTGGGAGGCGCATCGGCAGCACTACTATCAGCGCCTCGTGCAACTGGGCGCGTCCCATGTTCGCGTCGCATTGCTTTATTACGGCCTGATGTTGTGCGGTTCGACGCTCGCGCTGGTGGCGCTGCATGCGCCGACCATCGCGCAATGGCTGGCGGTTGCATGCTGGTATCTGGTGCTCGCCGGCGTAGGCATGGGCATCGATCAACGCTGGCGCGCGTTCGAGCGCTCGCGCGCCGAGACAGCGGCCTGAAACTGCGGTAGCGTGAGCGTGGTGGTGGAGCGCGGAGCTTAGCGCCGCCCGCTGCGCCGCACGACGAGCCACTTCGGCGATCTGAAACGGACGATGCTCACGTAGAGCCAGACATACGTCAGTGCGAACAGCACGACGAAGGCGAACAGGTGCACCGTGTGTTGCCAAAAGAGCGTCGCGGGAATGACACCGATCAGGCACAGCAGCCACAGATAGGGCGATGTGAACGAATTGCGCCGCGTCAGCTCATGCGCGGTTTTGGCGCCGACGGCCCAGCGCATGAGCCGCTTGTAGACGAGCATGTGCAAATGCACGCCGTCGGGAATGCCGGGCGACATGCCGCGCACGAATTTTTTCCGGTAGATCGAAAAGCAGGTCTCGAAGATCGGATAAACGAAGAGCAGCACGGGATACCACGCGGAGACCTCGCGGTGTCGCATGACGAGCATGATCGCGAGCTCGGCAAGCATGAAGCCGATGAAATAGGCACCGCCGTCGCCCAGAAAAATCAGACCGGCCGGGAAATTCCAGATGAAGAAGCCGAGCACCGCGCCCATCATGATCAGCGATGCCGACAGCACGATCGGATCGGAGAGGCGGAACGCCACATAAGCAAGCGATGCAAACATCATCATCGCGACCATCGAGGCTAGACCGTTGAAGCCGTCGATGATGTTCACCGCATTCGCCAGGGCCGCGACCGCCAGCACGGTCACCGCGGCCGAAATGACCGCATAGGAAAGCAGAAAATCCAGCGGCGGTACGCTGATGCGTACCACGGCGATGTGCAGCGCGAAATAGGCGAGGGCGGCTGAGCCCATGGTGGCGACCAGCCGTGCGGTGGGCGAAACGCGCTTCGTGACGTCTTCGATCAAGCCCGAGGCGAACGCCGGAATGCCGCAGGCGATCAATGCGAGGATGCCCAGCGAGACAGCCGGATAGGGGCCGTAGAGCTCCAGCGTCGACGCCACCAGCCCGACGAGGATCCCGAGGCCGCCGACGCGCGGAACGGGCCGGGCATGAAACTTCTGTACGCCGGCCAGATCGGCATCGATCGAAAACCTTTCGTGCAGATGCGCATAGCGCACGATCAGCAATGTAACGAGCAGCGAGACGAGAAAGGCGAGTGCGAAACTGAGCATGAGCGGTAGCCGGGTGGCGGACGGCGAATTATACCGAGAGCCGTCCGCATGCCTGCCGCGTAGGAGGTGAAGCGTGAAATGCCTTATGCGATTTCGATCGGGTAATCGGTGCAGACGCGGGACGGCTCGTCGTCGAACCACGCGACGCCTTCTTGCACCATCGTTATCCGCAATGTGTACTTGCCCGCATGCTCCGGGGCGACGACGCGAACCGCGTAATGCTTGCATTCGCCCGCGCTAAGCGTTTCCGAGAGGGCGGTACGTTCCCCGTCGAAGACGACCATGCCGCCGGTTTGCGCATCGAGCCAATGGTACGAAAGATTGAGCGGATAGGGGGTCTGGCTGGCCAGACGGAAGTGGGACCGGTTTGCGAGGGCGACGTGGGCGTGGAACTCCGAACCGGGTTGTGCGGCGCGCGGCGCGCTGACGACCGTCATGGCGATTCGGCTTCGTTCTTCGGTGCCCAACGGAGCTGTCCATGCGGCTGGGGCATGGCGCGGATTCGTTTTCCACTGGCTCATGAGCAGCGAGTCGACCATTGCGGCGTATCGTTGCTCGAATACTTTCGCGGCCCAGTCGTACAGCTCGCGATCGAGTTCGGTGACGCGATGAATGGCTTCGAGCGCTTCGACGGAGAGGGCCTCGGCCGGGACCCGATTGGACGAAACGTTGAGCTTCCGTTCCTCGATGACAGGATAGAAGCCGAGCGTATGGCTCAGAAGCTGCAGCGACTCGCTCATGCGCTCCGCCAAACCGACGAAGAGGCACTGCTCGAGGCGGGCCTTGGCGCGGGTCAGCAGTTCGCGATCGTGCTTGCGGCTCGCATATTCGCGCACGACTGCCTGCCCGTAGCCGACTGGATCTTTCGCGAGTTTCTCGTAATCGAGATCGACCGCGAGGAATAACGTCTGAGCATTGATCAGATCCCAGTTCGTTACTTCGTCGGAGACGAAATCCAGGAGCGACCAATTCTCGTTCACGACCTGATCGTGCCGATATGCGTCGGGCTCGCGGCGCACATGCGAATACCAGGAAATGGTGCGCTGAACGGGGTCGCGCAGCATCGTTATATAAGCGAGGTCTCTTTTCAAATAGGTATTCAAGCCGTGCCATAGATGGCCTCGGAAGAAGGCGTACTTGGAAAGATCCTGCCTCGGAAGCGCGAAAAGGCTCGGAAGCAGCTGGGCAGGGCAGATTTCGCTGGAATCGAATTGGCTATCCAGGAAACTGATCAGAGAAGTGCCGGCTGTTTTGGGTATATGGAGATAATAGAGAGGTAAATCGGACATTTCTATTTGTTAATCTGATTTTGGCCAATTTTATATCATTCTGTGATCTTTATAAATAACGAACTTGTTACGTTAGCTTACAAGGTGAAAGCGGCGGTTCCGCCTGGTCGGCGCAACCGCCCCAAGTGACCGCACAGGTTCTCCCGTCCGACAAACCATTCGGATTTATCCCTCGTCGCCGCCAACGATCGGCGCCCATCTCGAGGTCCACGTAGCTGGTTGATCCTTGAAGTGAGGATATGTATCCCTCTATTGAGGATTCGTCGGTCGATCCCTATACTAGGGATTTGTCTCCCCATATCGAGGATTGACTGTGAGTATTGCCGACTTTCTCTTCACAAGGGGCTTGCAACGAGTGCTTGGTGCCACACTGCTACAACCTGACCGCAGTTTTACGCTCGAGGAACTGCTGCGTCTGGCGGACAGTGGGCGCGGAAGCGCTCAAAAACAGGTGGACCGCCTAGTCGAAGCTGGCGTACTGCGGGAAGATGCCCGCCGAGGCCGGCAACGAAGCATTCGAGCGAATACCGAATTTATCCTCTATCCCGAATTGCTCAGTATCGCGCGGAAGTCATTTGCTATTGTGGAGCCTCTGAAGGAAGCCCTCGAGCCTTTTGCCGGCCTCATCACGTCAGCGTTCCTGTTTGGCTCAATAGCCAAGGGCACAGACAGTGGCCGGAGCGACATTGACCTGATTGTCGTCGGGCGCGCCCCTCTCCTCGAACTATCCGAGGCGATGCACAAGGCCGAGCTAGGCCTGCTGCGCCCCATCAACTTCTCCTTGTACGAGCCTGCTGAATGGGCTGCCTTGGTCCAGGCTGATCCCATCATGGCTCAGATTGCCCAAGGCCCCATCCTGAGGATACTGTGATGTCGCGCCCAACTGAATATGACAACCTCATCAAGACGAAAGCCTTTGAGGCCGTCGCCTCGACGCCTGGAGCTATCGCGGGCTTCCTGCGTAACGCTGCGGATTATTTGGTTACGGCCGAGGGGCTAGACCGAGAACGGCATCTGCAAGTATTCACCTTGGCCTATGAAGGCTATTTTCAGGTGGTCCAAGCGATCCTCGAGTTCTATGAAGTACGCACCAAAGAGGCAGGGCGTAACCTAGCCATCCAGCGCGTGTCCACGTCGCTCGGTGTGACCTCGCAAGAATTTGCGTTCATCACGAAGGCCCACGAGCGTCGCAACGGTACTTCTTACGTTTCGCCGTTTCCCCCGGTTTCGAAGGCCGAGGCCGCCACCATGCTGGCCATCCTGGCTAAGTACCTACCCGTCGCGCATACGCTGACCGGTACGTCGTGAGGACCGGTCGGCAGAACAACGATGGACCGATGCACGCTGGCGGCTTTATGCAAACCCGTTCGGATTCATCGACTGCCACCGCCAATGGTCGACGCACATGCGCTCGATGCCGTGCTCGGCTCGCCAGCCAAGTGTCTGCTCGGCCGCACTCGTGCTCGCAAAGCATGAAGCCACATCGCCAGGCCGCCGATCCACGAGCTCATAAGGCACCTTCCGCCCCGAAGCGGCCTCGAACGCTTTCACCACCTCCAACACCGAGTACCCGCGCCCGGTACCAAGATTGACAGTCAAGCTCGCATCGCGCGCCTTCAGCGCATCGAGCGCGGCGATATGCCCGCGAGCCAGATCCACGACATGGATATAGTCGCGTACGCCCGTCCCGTCGGGGGTGTCATAGTCGCTGCCGAACACGCGCAATTTGTCGAGCTTGCCAACCGCGACCTGCGCCACATAAGGCATCAAGTTGTTCGGAACGCCAGCCGGGTCCTCGCCGATACGTCCGCTCTCGTGCGCCCCAACCGGATTGAAATATCGCAGCGTGGCAATGCGCCACGCCGGATCGGACCGTTCGACATCGCGCAGAATCTGCTCTGCGATCAGCTTCGATTGGCCGTAGGGGTTCGTCGCCGAAAGCGGAAACGATTCGTCGATCGGCGAGCGCTCGGGCACGCCATAAACAGTCGCCGACGAGCTGAAAACGAATCGCTTCACATTGCGCTCACGCATCGTATCGAGCACGGTGAGCAGGCTACCGATATTGTTACGGTAGTAGTCGATCGGTTTGGCAACCGATTCGCCGACCGCCTTCAACGCGGCGAAATGAATCGCGGCATCGATCGGGTGCTTGTCGAAAATCGCGCTCAGCGCCGCGGCATCGCATGCGTCGGCTTCGTAAAAAGCGACTTTACGGCCCGCAATCTCCTCGATGCGTCGCACAGCCTCGCGCTTGCTGTTGATGAGGTTATCGACGATGACCACGTCATAATCGCTTGCGAGCAGTTCGACCGCGGTATGCGAGCCAATGAATCCCGCTCCGCCCGTCACCAGAATCGTGCCTTTCATCGCCATCGTCGTGCTCCGTCAAAGATAAAGAGAAACGCCAGTGAGTTCGTGCAGCGTTTCGAGGTAGCGCGCGATGACAGTCGTTTCGTCGAATTCCGCCGCGACCTTCGCGCGGCCGCGCTCGCCCATTGCACGCCGTTCGTCAGGCGTGAATGCCATCATCGCTTGCAGCTTGTCGGCGAGGCTCGCCGCGCTTTTCGCCTCGCAGAGAAATCCCGTGATGCCATCGGCCACCACTTCGCGGCAGCCTGGAACGTCGGTCGCCACGATCGGCCGGCCCATCGCCGAAGCCTCCATCAGCGTGCGTGGCACGCCTTCCCGGTACGAAGGCAGCACCACACAGTCCGCGTTTGCAATGTGCTCGCGTACGTCGTGCGCTTCACCGAGATATTCGACGAGGCCTTCGCGTTGCCATGCTTGCAGCGTGTCGAGCGTCACCGCGCTCGGGTTGTCGACGCCGGCCGGCCCGAGCAGCTGGAACCGCGCCGTGGGATGCCGCTCGCGCAAGATACGTGCCGCCTCGACATATTCGCCGACGCCCTTGTCCCAAAGCAAGCGCCCGATCAAGACAAATGTAAAGTTCTGTTTCTGTCGCGGCGGGGTGTACGCGAAATGGTTCAAGTCCACCCCTTCGCCATGGAGCAGGCGTGCCCGCTCAGGGTGCGCGAGCAGCCGCGATTCGACGAATGCGGTTTGATCGTCCCGGTTGAGGAACCATACTTGGCGCGGAAACCGGAACGCGAACCGGTAGAGCGCCTTCGCCACGATCGCCGCACGGCTCTTCTGAATGAAGACGTAGCCGAGGCCCGTCGTGACCGCAATCGACGGTACATGCGCAAGCCATGCGGCAACGGTGCCGTAGATGTTCGGTTTGATCGTGTAGTGAAACACGATGTCGGGTTTGATCGCGCGGTAATGGCGATACAGTGCGGCGAACGTACGCAGGTCGTCGCCCGGGTTGGTCCCTTTCGACGCCACATGCAGTTCCACGAAGCGGCAGCCCATTTGCTCGAGCAGGGCGGTCGTGCGATCGCGCGGCGCGATGACCGTCACCGTGGCGCCATTGGCGATCAGCGTGCGGATCAGCCCTTGGCGATACGTATGGATCGCAAACGACGTATTGCAGACGAGGCAGATCGAGAGCGTTCGCACAGCGGTGGCGCTAGTGGCAACGGCAGCGGATCGAGCAGGGGAATTCATGCGGTACGGGCGGCAAAGAGGACACGTTTCATGCGGTGAAGCCATCCGTAGGGTGTGACGAGATGCAGCAGATTCTTCGCGAGTCCTAACCAATCGTAGACGTTGCGTGCGTTGAAATAGCGCATGCCGAGCCGGATCGTGGAGACGATCTGCCTGCGGCGCTTCGTAGCGCTGATGCCGTCCGGATTGGCTTCGTAATAAAGCCCCAGTTCGGGCAGGTTCGCACAGTCGTAGCGTTCCATGAGACGCAGGAAGAGGTCGAGGTCTTCGGCCGCCGGATACGCAACACGGTAATTGCCGACCGCGCGCACCGCATCGACGCGCAGCATCATCGCCGGATGCACCAACTGCGAGCGGAAAAAACGCAAGCGGCGAATTTCAGCCGGCTCGGTGGCGGGGCGCAACATGAAGAGTGGTTCGCCTTCGCGTGTCACCACTTGGGTCCACATGCCCACACCGGCAACGTTCGGATGCGCTTCGAGGTAGGCGCGCTGCCTGGCGAGCCGCTCGGGCGCGGCAAGATCGCCGGCATCGATCCGCGCTGCGTACTTGCAGCCGCGCGAAGCGAGTGCTTCGATGCCGGCTTGTAACGCGCGTTCGATTCCCCCGTTTCGCGGCATCCGCAGAATCTCGACGGTCACGTTCGGCAGGGCCGGTGCGACGATCGGCGGATCGCTGCCGTCGTCGACGAGCAAGACGTGCACAGCGGCGCGTTCGCGAAACGACGCCAGCGTGCGCTCGACATCCGCTTGCCCGTTATAGGCGGGCATCAATACCGTGACATCGGCGAGCGCGTCGCTCGGCGCGGACGGCGGCGCAGTGGTGGGCGTCGTCATGACAGCTTGTAGCGAATGTAGTAGAGGTTCACCGCGGCGGCGGCGGCATAGCCCGCGGCGAGTCCAACGAGCGCGCCGTACGCACCGATCCGCGCGATGGCAACGAGGTTGACGACGAACGCGACAGCGAGCGCGAGCACCCACTTCGCGAGCAGAACGAACTTCGCCTGATATTTGAGCACGACGAGATTGCCGATGGCCTCGACGCCGGCCGGCACGGAAAGCCAGACGCACCAGCGAAAAATCGCGACGGCGCCTTCATAGCCGGGCCCGAACACGCGCGTGATGATCAGGTGTCCGAACAAACCGAGCACGAGCGCGCCGGCCGCCATCAGCGCGGCGGCGAACAGCATGAGCCGCCGTACGTTGGCGAGCAGTCTGGCGGGGTCCTGCACGCGGTAGATGAAGGCTGGTGCGATGGTCTGCGCGAGCATGAGCCCGAGCGCGATCCAGTTTTCGTTGATCTGCTGCGCGGCCGAGTAGCGGCCGAGATCGGCGAACGAGATCGCACGCTCGAGCATGAGCCGGTCGAGCTTCAGGAACAGATACATGCAGACGAGGCCGATCCAGAACACGGTGCCCGCGCTTGCGAAGTGACGCAACAGCGGCCCGTCGACGCGCCAGCCGAGCGTGCCGCCATGGCGGCGCATGTAGTAGACGACGAGCACACCGCCGATGACGGCCGATTCGGCTGCCCAGAGCCAGCCGAACGCGGCGGGCGTCACGGCAACGCGCACGAACAAATAGACGAGCGTGGCTTTGGCGAGCGCGGTGACGATGCTCGTCAACAACTGCGGCTTGCTGTAGGTCAAGCTTTGCAGCCACGAGTTGATGACCCCGATGAACGGCTCGCGAAAAAGCATGGTCACGGCCAGGCCGGCGAGCATGGCGCCGACGAGTGGGTCCGTTACGCCGAGCGCAATGGCTGTCCATGTCGCGGCGAGTGCCAGCACCGAAACGCTCATGCGCAGCGCGAACGCGCTGCCGAGCACCGTGCCCAGCTCGGCGGCGGGGCGATGCACGATCGTCGGGACGAGGATTTCGGCGCCGCACACCCATGTGATGGGCGCGAGCACGAGCAGCAGCGTGTTCGCGTATTGCCATTTGCCGAATGCGTCGGGGCCCAGGTAGCGCGCAAGCAGGCCCGCGATGGCGATGGCGACGACGATCTGGGTCAGTCGTTCGAGCCCGAGCCAGATGATGTTCGCGACGGCTTTCGCGACGTCCTGATTGGCAAGACGCTTCAGCATACGTTGCGCGGCAGGGAATTTGCTCGTCCCGGGACGCGCTTCGCTAACGCCTTGATACAAGCTTCGGCTGACGAATGTCCGGCAATGAAACGTCTTGGCATTAAAATGAGCGCGTCGTGCGTCCGTTGAAAAACGGCAATTATAAGTGGGAACGATCGCGCACCCCTCGTGCGGCGGCGGTGTAAGGGGAATCTGCGACACCGCGTGCGGCGCGCTGCGTCTGGCGCTGCAACGCCGTTTTGCATCCTTTTTTGCAGACTGAGAGCCTATCCATGATTTCACAATCCATCTTCAAGGCGTATGACATCCGCGGCGTCGTGGGCAAGACGCTCGATGCCGATGTGGCGCGCTTGATCGGCCGTGCATTCGGCAGCGAAATTCGCGGGCAGGGCGGCGACGCCGTCGTCGTCGGACGCGATGGCCGCTTGTCGGGTCCGTCGCTCGTCGCGGCGCTGGCCGACGGGTTGCGCGCGGCGGGCGTCGATGTCGTCGATGTCGGCATGGTGCCGACGCCGGTCGGCTACTTCGCGGCGAGCGTGCCGCTCGCGTTGCCGGGCGGCGAACGGTCGGTCGATTCGTGCATCGTCGTCACGGGCAGCCACAATCCGCCCGACTACAACGGCTTCAAGATGGTGTTGCGCGGCGCGGCCATTTACGGCGAGCAGATCCAGGCGCTTTATCGGCGTATCGTCGACGGCCAATTCAGCGCCGGCGATGGCGGCTATGTCGAATACGACGTC
>NZ_JBMRBK010000078.1:0-4155 GCF_057351765.1 Trinickia sp.
CAAGGCGATCGAGCCGTTCTCGGGCCCCGTGCTCGCGAAAATTGCCGTGCTCGTGCTGATCGTGCTGTTCATCCAGAAGCGTCCGCAGGGGCTGTTCGCCCTGAAAGGACGCAGCGCATGAGGCAAGCCATGACTTCCACCACCACGCTTCATTCCAGCGCGGGCCCCGCGCCGGCACTGGCGGGCAACGACGCCAGCGCCGGCTTCGCGCTCGGCTTGCCGCCACGCCGCGCCTTGTTGCCGCGTCAGGCATGGGCCGCTCTTTTCGCACTCGTCCTTGCCATCGGCATCGGTGTGCCGTTCGCGTCGCTCGTGCTGCCGGCATCGAGCCCGTTTCATCTCTCGGCCTATGTGCTGACGCTCGGCGGCAAGTTCATGTGTTACGCGATCGCCGCACTGGCGCTCGACCTGGTCTGGGGCTACTGCGGCATTCTCAGCCTCGGTCACGGGCTCTTCTTCGCGCTCGGCGGCTACGGCATCGGCATGTACCTGATGCGCTCGATCGGACACGATGGCGTCTACGGCAGCGATCTGCCCGACTTCATGGTGTTTCTCAACTGGCATGCGCTGCCCTGGTACTGGCACGGCACGGAGCACCTCGCCTACGCACTCGCGCTCGTCGTGGTGGTCCCCGCGCTGCTCGCGTGGACGTTCGGCTTCTTTGCGTTTCGTTCACGCGTGCAAGGCGTGTATCTGTCGATCATCACGCAAGCGCTCACGTATGCGGCGATGCTGCTCTTCTATCGCAACGAAACCGGGTTCGGCGGCAACAACGGCTTCACGGATTTCAAGCGCATCGCCGGTTTTTCGATCACGCATCCGGGCACGCGCACGGTGCTCTTTTTGCTGACGTTCGCCACGCTCGTGCTGGCGTTCATCGCGGCGCGCGCCATCGTCGTGTCCAAGCTCGGGCGCGTCGTCACCGCGATGCGCGACAGCGAGACGCGCCTCATGTTTCTCGGCTACAGCCCGCTTGCTTACAAGCTCTTCGTCTGGACCTTGTCCGCGGTGCTCTGCGCGATCGCCGGCGCGCTTTATGTGCCGCAAGTCGGCATCGTCAATCCGAGCGAGATGTCGCCGGCCAACTCCATCGAAATGGCGATCTGGGTCGCCGTCGGCGGACGCGGCACGCTGCTCGGGCCCATCGCGGGCGCGATCGCCGTCAACGGCGCCAAGAGCTTGTTCACGGCCTACTTCGCCGAGTACTGGCTCTTTTTCCTCGGCGCGCTGTTCGTGATCGTGCCGCTCGTCATGCCACGCGGTCTCGCGGGTCTTGTCGAGACGCTGCTTGCGCGCATGCAAGGCGCGCGAGCCGGTGCTCGTGCGTCGACGCTTATCGAGGGGAGATCGAAGTCATGATGCCCTCCACCGATACCCCGCTCGATTTGCACGCGCTCTCCGGCACGGCGGCCATGTCGCATGTGCTGACGCCCGGCGAAATCGACGTATCGCACGGCACGATTCTCTATGTCGAGGATGTCACCGTCAGCTTCGACGGGTTCCGCGCACTCGACAATCTTTCGCTATCGCTGGACGCCGGCGAGCTGCGCTGCGTGATCGGACCGAACGGCGCCGGCAAGACCACGATGATGGATGTCGTCACGGGCAGGACACGGCCCGATCACGGCAAGGTCTTCCTGGGCCAGACGCTCGATCTGACGCGCATGGACGAGCCCACGATCGCGCGCACGGGCATCGGCCGCAAGTTCCAGAAGCCCACCGTGTTCGAGCAGCACCCCGTCTGGGAAAACCTCGAACTGGCGATGAAAACCGATAAGGGCTGGTGGGCATCGCTACGGGCGCAACTGACGCGCGAAGCGCAACAGCGCATCGAAGCCACGCTCGAGACCATCGGCCTCGCCGCGCAGGCGCGCCGGCTTGCCGGCGAGCTTTCGCACGGCCAGAAGCAACGGCTCGAGATCGGCATGCTGCTGATGCAGCAGCCCGCGCTGCTACTGCTCGATGAACCCGCTGCCGGGATGACCGACGACGAAACGATGGCGCTCGCCGCCCTGCTGGACCGCTTGCGCGGCACGTGCTCGATGCTCGTCGTCGAACACGACATGGAGTTCGTCGCGGCGCTTGCCGGCGAAGGCGGACGTGTCACCGTCATGGCGGAGGGGCGCGTGCTGGCCGACGGCACGCTCGACGAGGTCAAGCGCAACGATGCGGTGATCGAATCGTATCTCGGCCGTTGAGACGGACCAACGCTCGCACGCGAACAGAAAGACCGAAGAACCGATGAACCGATGAACCGAGGAAGACGTCGATGCTGAACATCACCGGGCTCAACCAATTCTATGGCGGCAGCCACATTCTGCGCGACGTGACGATGGAGGTGCCGAAAGGATCGCTGACTGTGCTGCTCGGGCGCAACGGCGTCGGCAAGACCACGCTTTTGCGCTGCCTGATGGGGCTCGTGCGTGCGAAAAGCGGCACGATCGCCTGGGCCGGCCAGCCGCTCGAAACATTGCCGCCGCATGCACGCGTCGCACAAGGCCTGGGCTATGTGCCGCAAGGGCGGGAAATCTTCGCGCGGCTCACCGTCGAAGAGAACCTGCTCGTGGGCGCCGCGAGCCGCAAGCCCGTATCCCAGGTGCCCGATCGGATCTATTCGCTCTTTCCCGTGCTCGAGCAAATGAGAAAGCGCCGCGGCGGCGATCTCTCGGGCGGCCAGCAACAACAGCTCGCGATCGGCCGCGCGCTGATGAGCGAGCCGCAACTGCTGATACTCGACGAGCCGACCGAAGGCATTCAGCCGTCGATCATCCAGGAGATCGGCCGCACGCTGAGGCAGCTCGTCGACGAAACGGGCATGACGGTGCTGCTCGTCGAGCAATACTACGACTTCGCGCGCTCGCTGGCCGACCGCTACTGGGTCATGCGGCGCGGCGAGATCGTCGCGAACGGCATGGGCACGGAGATGGAGGCGCAAGGCGTACGCGAGATGATCGCCGTTTGAAATTCCATGCGATACGCGCCCCGCACGGCGGCGGCGCACGCTGCAGGCGCCCCCTGCCGCTCGAATGTGCCATTGCCAATCACTTTCGTGTAGATTCGCGGCACCGTCTCTCAGTGTTCAGCAATGCTTTCGCCGCACCCTACCCCTCTCAACGCTTGCGCGCCATCCGACACTGCCGCCGGCGCGCCGGCCACTCCGCATGGCACCACCTCCAGCGGCTGGGATGCGCGACTCGAGCTCGGATTCACCTACCGCGCCGAACGAACGACGCTTTCGATGCGGCGCCACGTCGGGCCGTTGCGCGTGCAGCGCCCGCTCTATCCGGAAGGGCACTCGATCTGCCATGCCGTCATCGTCCACCCGCCCGGCGGCATCGCCGGTGGCGACCAACTCGCCATCGATGTCCGTTTGGATGCCGGCGCGCACGCCGTACTGACGACGCCCGGCGCGACGAAATGGTACAAAGCCAACGGACGCAGCGCGGCGCAGCGTATCGCGCTTCATGTGGATTCGGGCGCGAAGCTCGACTGGCTGCCGCAAAACAACATCGTCTTCGACTCGGCACGGGCGCAGCTCGCCTTCGAACTCGAGATCGCGCCAGACGCCACCGCGATCGGCTGGGACGCCACGCAGCTCGGGCGACAGGCGGCCGGCGAGCGTTGGTCGGCGGGCGAATTCGCGAGTACCACCGCGATTCGCCTCGGTGAACGCGGCCCGTTGCTGTGGCACGAGCGTGCCGCGTTACGCGCCGACGACGCGCTGCGCGATGCATCGCAAGGGCTGGCGGGTTTCGCGGCCTTCGGCACGCTCTGGGCCGTGGGCCCCGCCTGCACGCCCGAGCTCGCCGAGACGCTGGCCGCGCAACTGCCGTTCGACCCGACGTTGCGAGCGGGCGCGACGGCTTTGCCGGGCGGCCTCCTGCTCGTGCGCGCGTTGGGTGCATCGATGGAGGGCATCCAGTTGCTGATGCAGCGCTGCTGGACCGAACTTCGCCCTATCGTTCACGGCGTACCGGCCCGCGCACTGCGGCTCTGGTCGACTTGAGCACGCATCCGCACCAAAGCCACGCATAACGACGACAAACCGTGCATGAACGCACCGCTTCGGTGCGCATCCGACAACGCGAAACGACTGGACTGACCAGTTGGACCAGTCGGAGCAGCGGCCCGCCTCGCTTGGCATGCGGCTTGCTC
>NZ_JBMRBK010000079.1:0-227500 GCF_057351765.1 Trinickia sp.
ACGATTTGCGATCGAAACGGGCGAAGACACGGGCTTTCATCGGTGTGGGCTGCTGTACCTCAGCAATGACGACGCCGAATTGTCCCGTTGGGCCAGTTGGGGCGACTTTGCGAAGACCGCGGGCGTGACAACTTACATGCTGGACAGCCGGCAGGCTACCGAGCGTGGGCGACTGACCGGGCGGACCTGGAAAGGCGGCGTCTTTTCGCCCACCGACGGCACGGCCGACCCCGGCAAGGCCGCGCCGGCCGTGGCAGCTGCGCTCATTAAGTTAGGCGGCAGTGTCATCCAGGCGTGCGCGGCCCGTGGCGTCGAACTGGAGGGTGGGCGCGTCAGCGGTGTCGTCACCGAAGCCGGCGTCATCAAGACCCGGACTGTGGTGCTTGCGGGTGGCGCCTGGGCGTCGTCGTTCTGCAGACAGCTCGGCATCCGTTTTCCGCAAGCATCGATTCGCCAATCGATCCTCAGCGTCTCCCCTGTGGAACATCGTTTGCCCGATGCGCTGTTCACCTCCGGCGTTTCGATTACTCGCCGAAACGACGGACGCTACGCGCTGGCCATCAGCGGGCGAGCGCGCGTCGATGTGACGGGCCAATTTCTGCGTTTCGCGCCGCAATTCCTGCCGATGTTCGCCGCGCGCTGGCGCAGCCTTCTGCCCGGGGGACTCGAGGGCGTTCGAGGCGGCCACGAAACGCTGAAACGCTGGCGGCTCGATGCGCCGACGCCTATGGAACGAGTGCGCATCCTCGATCCGAAGCCCGATCGCGCGACGGTCGCCGAAACGCATCGCCGCGCCATCGAACTGTTGCCCGAACTACGCGACGCGAAGATTACCCATGCATGGGCCGGCTTCGTCGACAGCACGCCGGACGGTGTTCCGGGAATTGGCGAAGTACCGGGCGTACCGGGATTGATCCTGGCAGCGGGCTTTTCCGGGCACGGCTTCGGGATAAGCCCTGGCGCAGGCCACCTGATCGCCGATCTCGCCACCGGTGCGGAGCCCATCGTGGACCCCACACCGTATCGACCGAGCCGATTCGCCTCGTCTGCATGGGGCAAGGTCGCCGACTTTTAGATGGCACAGGGACGCGGAGCAATGCATCCGTGGCGCCAGGCGGCGCCTGATTGATTCAACCGCGCCAGGGCACGGGGTTGAAGGCTCGCTTCGCGGCTTCCAGGAACACACGCTGACGAATGGTCAGGCCTTGGCGCGTGGGCGTCAGGGCCATGACCGGTGCAGGTTCGAGGTGCCATGCCGGCAAAATGCGCTTCAGTTTCCCCTCCGCGATCAGCCGCGCGCAATCCCATTCGGATCGCGCGACAACGCCGAGGCCGTCGACGGCCCAGTCCCTGACGACGGTGCCATCGTTCGAAGACAACGCGCTGCTCAAGCGGACCGTCACGCCCTTGCCGATGCGTTTGCCTGCAGCATCGTGCTGAGCAAAACGCAGACGCGTCACGTCTTCATCGTTTTCTCGCAAGGTCAGGTAAGGGTGCCGGGTAAGTTCGGAGGGATGCTTGAGCTTTGACAGCGAACGCGCAAGGGCGGGGCCTGCGCAAAGAATGCGGTCGTTTGGCGCCAGGAAATGTCCCACCCAGGAAGAGCCTTTGATGTGGCCGATCGAAACGACCGCGTCGGCGCCCGACGCAGACGCGAGCGGACTTTCGACCAAAATTAGCGAAATCGCCAGATTGGGGTGTGAGCGATGCAGGCCGCGGACGAGCGGCGCGACATATTCCCTGCCGAATCCGAATGGAGCCACGACGCGCAAATGACCACTTACACCAGCGGACGCTCCGGAGACGCGTGACGGAATAGACTCGATCCGCTCCAGGATCTCGATGGCTTCCTGAACAAGGCGCTGTCCTTCGTCAGTGAGCGAGAAACCTCTGGCTGCGCGCGTGGCAAGACTCACCCCCATCCGCTCCTCGATGCGCTGAAGACGTACCGTGACCGCGGGCGGCGTCAGGTCTAACAACCTCGCTGCTGCGGCAAGTGAGTGGGATACGCCGAGCGCGCGCAGCAGCTGCATGTCTTCAAGTTGAAGCATTAAGGGCCCGTTAACGATGGATTCATTGGAGATTAAACACGATAAAAATAATTTTTTCTATAGTACGTGGCACCGGCTTGCCAACAGCGTCACTCGATGGTTGCTGCAGTGTCGCCGCGAGTAGTTGCGCTTCCGGCGAAACGGAAACATTCAGTAGGGGAGATTAGTGAAACACGATTCCTTCGCGAACAGCTCGGCCTCGGCCGCGGATCTTCGGTATCGCAAGTTCGCTCCGGGCGACGTACCCGCGGCTCACGCGCTCTCGATGGCACTGGGCTGGCCATATAGGCCGGAAGACTGGCAGTTTTCCGCCAACACGGCGATAGCGTTCGTGGCCGAAGAGCGAGGTGTCGTCATTGGTACTGCGATGTGCTGGAAGTTCGGCGCCGACCGTGCCTCGCTCGGTCACGTCATCGTGTCGTCGGCGCACCAGGGCCGCGGTATCGGCCGCAAGCTGATGGAGATCGTCCTCGAAGAGTTAGGGCCACGTATCACATTCCTGCACGCGACGCTGGCCGGTCGGCCGCTCTACGAAAAGCTCGGCTTCAGCGTATGTGGATCGTTGGAGCAACATCAAGGGAATGTCGGTAAACCTCTCCCCGTTGCGTTGCTCGACGGCGAGCGACTGCGCACTGGGATCCCTGCCGACTTTCCCTGCCTCGTTGAACTGGCTTCGCGCGCCTCGGGCCTCGAGCGCCATGCGCTGTTGTCCGCAGTGCTCGAGCGCGGGGAAAGCGTCGTACTCGAACGCGATGGCGAGATCGTCGGATTCTCGGTGTTGCGGCGCTTTGGCCGGGGGCACGTGATCGGCCCTGTGGTAGCGATTCGTTCGCATGACGACGCGCGCGCAAAAGCCTTGATCGGCTACTGGCTGACCGGACGAGAGGGCGAATTCGTCCGTATCGACGTGCCCTCGGAAACAGGTTTGAGCGATTGGCTGAGCGAACAGGGACTGCAGCGCGTGGACATCTGCTCGAAGATGGTTCTCAATGCGCCTGCCCGCGAACATGTTGGCGCACCCGATCGCGCTTGCCGCTTGTACGCATTGGTCAGTCAAGCCATGCTTTAGACGTTCAGTACGGACCGGCTTATCTGCCGCTTGCACGCATAGTGTCGGGTATGAGCACGCGCCCGGCCGCTTTGGAGTTTGTCATGCATTTCGGTTCTTACTGGCTCGATACGTCCGAGCCATTCGTCAGCAACTCGCCTGACATGGACGGCGGAAGTTGCGACGTGGTCGTGGTGGGCGGCGGCATCACCGGCTCGGCGGCGGCCTTGGCGCTCGCCAAAAAAGGCGCGCGCGTCATCGTCTGCGAAGCAGGTACCGTGGGACAGGCCGCGTCGGGCCGCAACGGCGGCATGTGCAACAACGGCTTCGCGCAGGATTACGCTTCACTCTCGCAGCGGATCGGTACGGAATTGGCCAACCGGCTCTATCTCGCGTTCGACTCGGGTGTCGACATGGTCGAGAGGCTGGTCAGCGAAGAGTCGATCGATTGCGATTTTGTTCGCAGAGGAAAGCTGAAGCTCGCGGCGAAGCCGGAGCACTTCGATAAGCTTGCGAGAAGTCAGGCGTTGCTTGCCGCGAGCGTGGACCCTGATACGCGCCTTGTGACAAAGGCGCAGCTTCGTGACGAGATTGGCTCCGACCGTTATCACGGCGGGTTGATCTTCGAGAAGAGCGCCGGGATGCACGTCGGTCGTTATGTTCGTGGTCTCGCGAGAGCTGCGCAAGCGCGTGGCGCCCATGTTCTCGAGCGGGCGACAGTACTGGGGTTGCAGCGGGAACCTCGGGGCTACATCGTGCGGACGCCGCGCGCATCGATCCGCGCACCGCAGGTGCTCCTGGCGAGCGGCATCTCGCAGGTGGGACCGTTCGCGTGGATTCGGCGAAGAATCGTGCCGGTCGGGGCGTTCATCATCGTCACCGAGCCTTTGCCGGTGGACCTGATCGACCGGTTGCTGCCCACGCGCCGGATGGCGACCGACACCAAGAACTTCGTCAATTTCTTTCGTGTAACGCCCGATAACCGGATGCTCTTTGGCGGACGCGCACGTTTCGCGACATCGAACCCGCGCTCCGACGAAAAGAGCGGGCTGATCTTGCGACAGCAGATGGCCACGGTGTTCCCCGAATTGGCGAACGCGCGCATCGACTATTGCTGGGGCGGCATGGTCGACATGACCGCCAACCGCCTGCCGCGCGCGGGCCAGCGTGACGGTATCTATTACTCGATGGGCTATAGTGGCCATGGCACGCACATGGCCACGTTGATGGGCACGCTGATGGCGGAGATCATGGACGGACGCGTCGATCTGAATCCGTGGAAAGACTTCGACTGGCCTGCCATCCCCGGCCACTTTGGCAAGCCGTGGTTTTTGCCGTTCGTTGGGGCATGGTATCGAATCAAGGACACGCTGCAATGACTTCACCTGTTCGTCATCTGATGCAAGCAGGACGGCTCGACCGGTTGTACATCGACGGCGAGTGGACTGCCTCCGATCGTAGCGATCGAATCGCCGTTATCTCGCCGTCCACCGAGGACGCAGTGTGCGAGATCGCACTTGGCAACGCGCGCGACGCCGAGCGGGCAGTCCTCGCCGCGCGTAAGGCTTTCGCGGCTTGGTCGGCAAGTTCGCCGCAAGAACGTGCTGCGCTGCTCGACCGGGTTCATGCGCTGATGCTGGAGCGCGCCGAACTGTTCGCCGCTGCGTTGTCGACGGAAATGGGCGCGCCCATCAGCTATGCGCGCGCCGCACATGTGCCGCTTGCAGCCGAACATATTCGCGTCGCGCGCGACAATCTGGCCAGCTATCCGTTCAGGAAGCAAAGGGGGACGACCGCGGTCGTACGCGAGCCGATCGGCGTCTGCGCGCTGATCACGCCCTGGAACTGGCCGATCTATCAGATTACGGCGAAGGTCGGGCCGGCACTCGCAGCCGGCTGCACAGTGGTACTTAAACCTAGTGAATTCTCGCCGCTGAGCGCTTTGCTATTTGCTGAAGTCATCGCGGACGCTGGTGTTCCCGCGGGCGTTTTTAACCTCGTGAGTGGCACCGGCCCGGAGGTCGGTACGTTACTGGCGTCACACCCGCAAGTCGATATGGTGTCGATCACCGGCTCGACGCGTGCGGGCATCCTGGTTGCGCAGGCAGCTGCGCCGACGGTCAAACGTGTGGCGCAGGAGCTCGGCGGCAAGTCGCCGAACGTCGTGCTGCCCGATGCGGATCTGCCGCGTGCTGTCTCGCTGGGCGTTGCTGCCGCGTTTCGGAACATGGGTCAGTCGTGCAGCGCGCCGACGCGGATGATCGTGCCGCGTGGCGTGTTGCGACAGGTCGAAGCGTTGGCTGTCGCAGCAACGGAACAGATGATCGTTGGCGATCCGTTCGCCGACGCGACGACACACGGTCCGTTGGCCAATCGTGCGCAGTTCGGCAGGGTGCAGGAGATGATCGAAGCCGGCATCGACGAACGCGCTCTGTTGCTCGTCGGTGGACCAGGGAGGCCGGCCGGCCTGAGCAGGGGGTTCTACGCACAGCCAACGATCTTTTCCGAAGTGGGTACAAAGATGAGGATTGCGCAGGAGGAGATCTTCGGCCCGGTCATTGCCATCCTTCCCTACGACTCGGTCGAAGAAGCGATCTCGGTCGCGAACGACACGGTTTATGGGCTCGGCGCACATGTTCAAGGCGCAGACAAGGCACTGTTGCAAGCGGTCGCAGCGCGCATTCGTTCGGGCCAGGTGCATCTGAACTATCCGGCGTGGGACCCGCAAGCGCCATTCGGCGGGTACAAGCAGTCCGGCAATGGTCGAGAGTACGGGATGGAAGGCATGGAAGAGTACATGGAAGTGAAGTCGATCCTCGGGTTCTACGATTGAAACGGCTACGATACCCGACGCGATAACATGCCAGCGTCGACTCTATTCGCTTTCTAAAGGTGCCGAAATTGAATACCTCCGCAACGGTCGAGACTTCGTTGGACGCGCATCATGCGCATTGGGCGAAGTTGCGCCGCGACCTGCATGCCCATCCCGAACTGCGATTCGAGGAACGCAGGACGGCAGACGTCGTCGCACGTGAGCTCGAATCGCTCGGCTATGCGGTGTTGCGCGGGCTGGGCGGGACCGGCGTGGTCGGGAGCCTGCCCGGCGCCGACCCGCATCGTGGCATCGTGCTGCGCGCGGACCTCGATGCGTTGCCGATCCAGGAGGCCAATGACTTCGCGCACGCCTCGTGTGCGAACGGAGTCATGCATGCCTGCGGACACGACGGGCATACCGTCATGCTGCTGGGCGCCGCCCGTGTCCTGAAGCAATTGCCGCAGTTGCCCGGCACGGTTCATTTCGTGTTTCAGCCTGGAGAGGAAGGGGGCGCGGGCGCACGGAAGATGATCGATGACGGCTTGTTCGAGCGATGTCCGACGGAAGCGGTATTCGGCATGCACAACTGGCCGGGTTTGCCGGCCGGGCGTTTCGGGTTGCGCACCGGCCCGATCATGGCCGCTGGGTCCCGCTTCAGAATCACGGTAACAGGCAAAGGGGCGCATGCGGCTCAACCGCACCTGGGTCTCGATCCGATACCGCTCGCCTGTTCGATGGTGCTCCAATGTCAGACCATCGCGGCGCGGCACAAGGATCCTGTCGATCCCGCTGTGATTTCGGTCTGCATGTTCCACGCAGGCGATACAGACAACGTCATTCCGGACAGCGCCGAGTTGCGCGGCACGATTCGCACGCTGTCGTCGACTCTGCAACAAAGGCTACAGCGCGACATCGAGCTGATGTGCCAAGGACTGGCCTCGGCCTATGGCGCCCAAGTCGAGGTGACGTTTTTCCAATACTACCCGGCAACGATCAACACGCCGGCCGAAACTGCGCTCTGTGAAACGGTTATTCGCGAGACGTTCGGCAGCGAGCGCCTCGACAATCACATTCCTTCGAACATGACATCGGAAGACTTCGGCTTCATGCTCGAAGAACGGCCGGGCGCTTATGTGCTGATCGGTAACGCTACGCCGGGCGCGGCCGCCCGATCGCTACATCACCCGAAGTACGACTTCAACGACGACATCATTCCTGCCGGCGTCCGATATTGGGTTGCTTTGGCGCAGCATTATTTCGGTGCGGTATAGCGCCTGGCACTCTTTCGCAAATGACCGCGACGTCCGATTTGCTTGATACAGATCTCGAGCAGATTCAGCGATGCTGTCAGCGCTTCCCAGTCCATATGCCCATATCCGAGCAGAAAACCGCGCGCATTGGGTTCGAGCTTCGTGAAATCGCGAACGTCGTCGAACACGACGCCCTTCGATCGCAGGGCGGCTCGCAAATCACGGTCGAACGCATCGTTCTCTCCTGACACGACCACATGCAGGCCTCCCTCGTCGCCCCCTAGGGTGATCACGTCGGCGTATGGGGTCAGCCGTTCGCGTATGGCATCGCGCATCGCCCCATAATGCCGCCGCACCCTGCGCAAATGCCGATCCAGCTCCCCCGATAGGAGCAACGTTTCGACGATCTTCTGCACGGGCCACGATACATGCGTGCGCTCGCGCTCGACGCGCGCAACCAGCGCGGCGGCTGCGCACGGCGGCGCGACGATGAACCCGAGCCGAAGGGAAGGGCTGACCGCCTTCGCGAAAGTATTGACCAGCAGCGTGCTTTCCGGCGCATGGCTGAAAATCGGCGGATGATTCGTTCCCGCGTAGTGGAACTCGCAGTCGTATTCGTTCTCGATCATCAGCATCCCGCGCTTGCGCGCGAGTTCGACCAGCGCCCGGCGCCTTGGCCCCGACAGACGTCCCCCCATCGGGTACTGATGGGCCGGGGTGAGATGAACAAGGGCAGGGACTGCGTCATCTTCGACAATCCGGTCGACGACTATGCCTTCCGCGTCCACGGGCACGAAGCGCAACGATGCGCCCGATCGCAGGAACGCCGATGTTGCGCCGGCGTAGCCCGGGTCTTCTGTTGCACACAAGTCGCCGCGACGCAGCAGCGCCTGTGCGACCAGCTGAAGCGCGT
This sequence comes from Trinickia sp., assembly GCF_057351765.1. Taxonomy (NCBI): domain Bacteria; kingdom Pseudomonadati; phylum Pseudomonadota; class Betaproteobacteria; order Burkholderiales; family Burkholderiaceae; genus Trinickia; species Trinickia sp. The sequence continues at coordinate 8,078 of NZ_JBMRBK010000079.1, forward strand.
GGCCGGTGCCGTGCGTAATGACGATCTGCTCGGGGTCTACGTTGACCGATCGGTGTTCGAATAGCCATTTACCGATCGCGCGCCTGAGCCCCGGCTCCCCGCCGGGATCGCCATAGCCTTCGGGCGGCAACTTCCGTCCCGCTTCACGGCAGGCATTGCGCCATACATCAAGCGGCAGGGTGCGGGCGCTCGACTGTCCGGGACGCCAGTCGAGGCGCGTACTCGCCGCTCGTTCAGGCGCAGCTTGTGCATCGGCGGCGATACGACGCAGCAGCGATGGCGCCCGACTCGCCCCCATCGCGGCCCTGCGGACTGCGGGTACATTTGCGACGACAAATGTGCCATGACGCCCGCGCCCATCAAGAATGCCTTCGGCGATCAACTCATCATAGGCGTCGACGACACAGTTGCGCGCCACCCCCAGTTGCGCAGAAAGTTCGCGGCTGGGCGGCAACCGCGCGCGGGCCGGCAGCGCGTGGCTGACGATCTTTTCGCGCAGTTGCCGTGCAATCTGCCTGAAAATCGGCACGCCCGAGTCCCGCTTCAGTTCGAGGGCGATCAGGGCCGGCAGCGCCTGCCTGGATGAACGGTCCGCAACCATAAATGATCCAAACTGATTCGACTTTGGTTCTTGAGAATCCCGCGTAAATCGACAAAATTGGCGAACCAACAATATCACGGAATCGCCATGCGCATCCGCATCATCACCGACGACTTCACAAGTGCGCTAGACGGCACGGCCTGCTTCGCGGAGCGTGGCTGGGAGACAGCCGTGCTCGTCCGTCCCGACAGCACCGCGACGGCGGCGGTCGTCAGCTTCGACACGGATTCCCGCGAATACCCCCCGGCGCTCGACCACGACGCTGTCGCAACGGCCGCGCGCGCGTGGCACGACGCGGACGTACTTGTCCTCCAGTTCGATTCGACATTGCGTGGCCGAGTCGCGCGCGATTGCTTGACGGCACTTGCCGCCTCTGGCCGGCGCAAGCTGCTCGTCGCGCCGGCGTTTCCGTCCGCCGGGCGTACGGTCGAGGAGGGCGCCGTACGAGTAGACGGCGTGCCCGTGCACGAAACGGCATTCCGACACGATCCCGTACTGCCGGTACGGGAATCCAGGATCCCGGCATTGTTTCGCGCGCATCAAATCGAGATGAAGGTCGCGCGCGACGCGGCGCACGCCCGCGCGCTGCTGGAGGTGGACGACGCCGTGGTGGTCGATGCGCGCACCGAAGCGGACCTCGATGCAATCGTGACGACATTTGCGAGGCAGCCCGATCTGCTGCTGGCGGGATCGACAGGGCTGCTGCGCGGTCTCGCACGCGTGCTCTCGCGCGCTGGTGGTGCGCCGGACGTACGCGCGGGCTGCCCCGATTACGCAGTCGCGCCTGCGCTGTCTGCCGGTCGGCCGTGGCTTGTCGTGGGCAGCCTCAATCCGCGATCGCGGCGGCAACTCGCGGTCGCTCGAGCGCAATGCGCAATAGACGTACTGGCCACCGAGGAAGCGCGTTCGCCGATCAGCAGCGTGCCGCAAGCGGTGTTGCGCGATGTCGTGACGCACGCCGTGAATGCCATTAGCAGCGGCGCCTGCGACGGGCTCGTTGTGACCGGTGGGGAAACCGCGCGGCGCATCATCGACGCGCTGCCGGTAGTGTCGTTGCGCGTGTGCCGCGAAATCATGCCGGGCGTGCCATTAGCCGAAGTTCGAACCGCGAAGGGTCGATTTCCCTTGATCACGAAAGCCGGTGGTTTCGGAGACGACGACGCCTTGGTGACTTGCATCCACACACTGACCGGAGCAAAACCATGAAGCAGAAACCAATAGCCGTCACGATGGGGGACGCCGCAGGCATCGGGCCGGAGATCATCGTCAAGACATTTGCCAACGCCGCGTTCATCGCCGAGCACCCGTCGTTCGTGATCGGCGATACGGGTGTGTTACGGCGCCAAGCCACGGCACTCCGCCTGGATCTGGCGATAAGAGAGGTCACCTCGGTCGCCGAAATCGAACCGCAGCCTGGCGCGCTTGATGTCTTGCAGGTGCCTGGCGCGAACGCACTACCGCCCGATTTGCCCGTTGGCGCAGTGAATGCCGCTGCCGGTCAGGCCGCATTCGGCGCGATCCGTACAGCTATCGATCTCGCAGTTCGGGGCGAAATCGCCGGCATCTGCACGGCGCCGATCCACAAGGAAGCGCTCGCCGCCGCAAACGTGCCTTATCCAGGTCACACTGAAATGCTCGCGGACCTCTCGGGCACGCGTGACTACGCGATGATGCTCGTCAACCCGACGCTGCGTACGATCCTCGTGACGGTTCACTGCTCCATGCTCGATGCTGTCGCGAAGCTGTCCGTGGAAACCGAACTGCGCATCATCCGGCTCGCCGATCGCGCGATGCGTGAGCTCGGCATCGAGCGTCCCCGCGTGGCGGTCGCCGGCCTCAACCCGCACGCGGGTGAAGGAGGCCTTTTCGGGCGTGAGGATATCGACATCATCGCGCCCGCGATCGAACTTGCGCGGAACGAAGGCATCGACGCCAGCGGCCCGTGGCCCGGCGACACTGTATTCATGAACGCCCGCCGCGGCCGGTTCGACATCGTGGTAGCGCAGTATCACGACCAGGGCCTCATACCGGTCAAGCTCGCCGGCGTGGAGGACGGCGTGAACATCACCGTTGGCCTGCCTTTCGTGCGTACGAGCCCCGACCACGGCACGGCCTTCGACATTGCAGGACAGGGCATTGCCGATCCAGCCAGCCTACAGATTGCCCTCCAGACCGCTCACCAGTTCGTCCAATCGCGGGCGAAGCACCCATTGTCTACCGGAGCTTGATGTGTCCCACTTCATCCTGATGTTGACCGAAAACGACGCGACCGTCAGCGACGCGATTGCAACCTACGACAGCCTGCGTGACAGCCCCGTCCGCTATGTCGGCTTCAAGGATGTCGGCTTGCCCATAAGAGACTTGAAGGAGCTCGCCCGGCGCATCCGCGCCGATGGCCGCAAAGTCATGCTGGAAGTCGTCGCAACGAGCCGCGAAGCAGAGCTGGAATCGATCGACGCGTCGCTCGAGATCGGAGTCGACTACCTGCTTGGCGGCCGCCACGTTGAAGACGCGCTGCCGCTACTGCGTGGCTCGGCAATCCGGTATTTTCCGTTCGCCGGCCGCACTGTTGGTCATCCGACCGTGCTCGAAGGGACGATGAACGAAATTGTCGAGGACGCGCGCCGCATCGCATCGATGCCCGGTGTGCATGGTCTTGACTTGCTTGCGTACCGGTTTGCCGGCAAGGACGATCCGGCCGAGCTGACAAGACGTGTTGTCGACGCGGTCGCCGTGCCCGTGATTGCCGCAGGCAGCATCGACCGCGAAACACGTGTGAAAGCGATGATTCACGCGAACACCTGGGGCTTCACTGTCGGCAGCGCGCTTTTTCAGCAAGCCTTCGTCGACCGACGCCTGTCGGCGCAGATCGACACGATCTTCCAGATCGAAGGCGTGACCGCGTAGCGGTCGAGCGGGGCTAGGTAGTGTTACTCCACTATCTTGAATACCCGATTCTTCTCAATCACACTGGCTTTCGGCAATTTGCCGTCGTCCTCCGCGTCGGGCCGCAGATGCCGCTCGTCGAGCGCCGGCCCCGTATAGCGGCTGCGCGGTCGGATCACCTTGCCCACGCGCAGTTGCTCGATGCAGTGTGCGAGAAGCCCGACGCTTCGCGCGATCGCGAACAATCCGAACGCCGCATCGCGCGGCAACTGAAGTTGCACCGACAGCATCGCAAGGGCGACGTCGATGGTCGGCCGCTGGCCGGTGAGCGTCGTGACCTTGTCGATGAAGTGCGCCAGTTCCGCCGGTGGACCGAGCCGCGCGAGCAACGCGGCCGCGCGCGGATCGCCGTCGGGGTAAAGATGATGGCCGAAACCGGGAATCGGGATCGCGGACTTCAGGTGATGATCGACCACACACGCGGCGCCTAATCGTTGCACGTCGTCGAATACCGCGCGCACGCGTCCCGACGCGTCGCCGTGCAGCGGGCCCGACAACGTTGTGAGCCCCGTCAGCAGACAGCCCGCGAGTGACGCGCCGGTCGATGCGGTGATGCGCGCGGCGAATGCTGAACTCGTGATCTCGTGATCGGTGACCAGCACCATCGCGCGGCGCAGCAGGTCCGCACTACGGCTGTCGAGGCCCCAGCCGGCCGCGAGCCGCTGATGGATCCGGAGCGGGCTTGCACTGGCATCGTCATGCGCGCCGAACGCGCGCGACACGATCGCGACGAGCTGTCCGGCCTCGGTGTGCAACGCGCGGTCGAGTCGGCCGAGCGTCGAGTGGCCGTGCGCGGCCAGCATCGCGAGCATCGTGAACGCGCATTGCCGATCGCGCTCGCCGGGCGGCAGCGCGACCGCGGGCGCGTCGAACGACACGGGCGTTGTGGCCTGCCAGAGCAGGGCAGCCGTTTCCTCGAGCGTCGCCGTATCGGCAAGCTGAATGCTGTCGCGGCCGCGATACCACGCGCGGCCTTTGGAAAACGTGGTGATGCCGCTGTAAATACACGGCTCGGCGCCGAAGATCGTGCTGGCTGCCAGCGCCGCGCGCTTGCGGCCGACCTGTTTCTTGCGGCACAGCGCGATCACGTCCTCCGCGCGATACAGGCTCTTGCGCGGATCGTCGGGATCCTGCATCACGGCGATGCTGCCGCGGCTCGCGTACGCATAGATGGTCTGCGCCCGCACGCCGAGCCGCCGCGCCGCCTCCGTCAGGGTGATCCAGTTCTGCATGGTGAGTTGCGATGGCGATGCGGTCGGCGCCCGGCCGCTTGCGCCGACTATAGACCGGGTTCGGTTGAATGTCACGGCGAGCGGCTCAGAGCTCGATACGCGATAGCTTGCCGAGCAGCACCGAGTACGACAGTGTGCCGAGGAGGCAGATCGCACCCATCAGGTTCAGCGCCCAGAAAAAGTTGCCGGTACGCTGCGTGACATAGCCAATCATCAGCGGCGTAGTGATCGCTGCGATATTCGCGGCGAGGCTCGTGATGCTGCTGGTGAGCCCGACATAGCGTTTCGGCGCGATCTCTGACACGGCCGCCCAAGACATCGAACCGATGCCCTGTGCAAAGAACGCGACGGTCAGGATAGCAATCACCAGCGCATTCGAATGCACGCAGTTGACGAGCACGATGGATGCGCCGAGGAAGGTGCCGATCACGAGCGGCGCCTTGCGCGACGACGACATGGACACCCCGCGCCGGATGCAAAGATCGGACAGATAGCCGGCGATCAGGATTCCCAACGTCGCGCCGATGAAAGGCATCGCTTGGAAGAAACCGACCTTGATCATCGACATGTGCCGCTCCTCCACCAGATAGGTCATGAACCAGGTCGTGAAGAACACCAGTAGCGTGTTGTTGCAGAACTTGCCGAGACAGATCGCGAGGATCTGCCGGTAGCCGAGCAGGCGCAGCGCCATGCGCCAGTCGAATCGATCGCGCGCGGTCACCACGGGACGCCCTTCGGTGATGTACTGCAGCTCAGCCGCATTGACGTTGCGATGCCGCGACGGATCGCGATAAAGCCGATACCAGACGACGCTGAGCACGATGCCGAACGTGCCCGTCGCGAAGAAGACGGCACGCCAGCCGAACGCCGACGAAATCCATAGCAGCAGTCCGGTGAAGAGCGGCGTGCCCACGTATTGGCCCATCACGTACACGCTCGTCGCGAAGCCGCGTTCCTGGACCGGGAACCACATCGTCACCGCGCGCGCATTCGACGGAAACGCGGGCGCCTCGAGCGCCCCCATCGCCAGGCGTGATCCAAGCAGCATGTGGTAGCCGTGCGCGAGCCCTTGCGTCAGCGTCGCCAGCGACCAGCCGACGAGCGACAGCGCATACGCGATGCGGGATCCGAGCATGTCGGCGAGCACGCCTGCGGGCAGCAGCGCAAGCGAGTAGGCGAGGCCGAACACGGCGAACAGCTCGCCCATCTGCACGCGGGTGAGCGCGAGATCCTTCGACAGCGCGGGCGCGACGATGCCGAGCGCCGAGCGGTCGACGTAGTTGAGGATAGTGGCCACCAGCAGCATCGAGAGCACGCCGTAGCGCACCCTCGATCTTCTTGCGATACTTGCGTGCGCGTCGAGCTCGCACATGACCGAAACCTGCTCTTCTGCGGTTTTCAATGTCGTCTCCTATCTCCTGATTGATGGGCCCGCGCGGTTGCCGTGTGCGCGGACGTTCGTCGGGTCAGCCGCGTCTGCCGGCGCCCGTCACCGCCGCGACTTTTTTCTCTGCCTGCATTTTCCCGACCTCGTCTTCAGTTCGTTGAACATGCAAAGAGCATTGCGCGGCGGCGATTCGCAAGCAATCTTGATTCTTTCAATCAATATCAAAGTCCCCGTCCGGACTGGGACGCGTGAGGGTTTTCCTGAGTTCGCGGATGCGTCGGTCGCGCGCTCGTACGGCGTCACAGATGACAGACGACAGACTCGGAACCGTTCGGCAAATCCGGCGACGCAATGCCGCGCGAATATGTTGATCGAACCGATCAATATTGACCCGTGCCGACTGCGCTTCGTAGGCTGTGTTCCGTTTTCCGATCCAAGGACGAGACCATGCCTAACAAGAATCGCCCCCGCCTGCTGGTTGCGCGACGCGTTCCCGCCGCGGTGGGAACGCGCGCGCAATCAGAGTTCAACGCCTATGTAACGCACGCCGACATGGATGCGGCGTCCGTCGTCGAGTTCTGCAACCGCTACCAGACGCCGGCATTGCTGATCGGCAAGAGATCGGGGCTGCAGGCCGAGCACATCGAGGCGTTGCCGTCGTGTGTAAAGATCATCGCGAACGCGAGTGCGGGTACCGACCACATGGACGTCGCCGCCGCGCACGCTCGGGGAATCGTGGTCAGCAACGCACCGGACGCGCTGACCGACTGCACGGCCGATTTCACGCTGCTGCTGATTTTGGCCGCATGCCGGCGTGCGTCGGAGTACGAGCGCATCGTGCGCGCCGGGTGGGGCAAGTCGTTCGGCATGACCGACCTGCTCGGTACGCGCGTGAACGGCAAGACGCTCGGGATCGTCGGTTTCGGCCGGATCGGTCGGGCGGTCGCGCAGCGTGCGCGAGGCTTCGGAATGAAGATCGTCTACACCGACCGGCGGCCCGCACCGCCCGAGATCGAGGCGGGTGCCCGCTATTGTGCGGATCTGGACACGCTGCTGCCGCAGTGCGACATCCTCTCGCTGCACGTGCCGGGCGGCGGCACGCCGTTGATGACGCGCCGTGAGTTCCGATTGCTGCGCGACGGTGCAGTGTTCGTGAATGCCGCGCGCGGCAGTCTCGTCGACGAGGATGCGCTGTACGATGCGTTGGCGTCGCGTCGGTTGTTCGGTGCGGGGCTCGACGTCTATCGGAACGAGCCCAATATCGATCCGCGCTTTACCGCGCTCGACAATGTGTTTCTGTCGCCGCACATGGCGAGCGCGACGATCGAGACGCGCGACCAGATGGGGTTCACCGCGCTCGACAACGTCGCTGCGGTGCTTGATGGGAGGGCGGCGCCGAACGCGCTGTGAAGGCAGCGTAACAGCGCGCTCTGCAACGACTTCGGCCTCGACAAACGGAGCGCTGCCGCATGCGATTACTGATGCGGCAGTGGCTCCGGAGCGAACCTCGCGAACATCGGCAGATTTCCAGTGCGTCGTCTGCGCGGTGCGGGCAGAGGTCGCCTGTGTTATGTCCTATTCGCTCGTCGCTTGCGAAGCGTATCGCGGACTACCGTTCGATATCGGTGGGTGTTCCCTCGCATTGCCCGCCAAAACACAGGTTCCAGCTGGCGGAAGTTCGTTCGGCCTTCGCCCGGCGTCTATGCTTGATTGGCGCATTCGCACAATATGACCAAGGAGGCGTGTCATGAAACTTGCGCTATGTGTCGCCATCGTCAGCACGCTGTTCGGGGTCCAACTGGCGCAGGCTGCCTGCCCCAACGACGCCGTCTTCCTCGCTCTCCAAGATCAGATTCGCGGCTACTCCTTGCGCGCCAATGGAGCGACCGAGCCCTGCCAGGTGCTGCAAGGGCCGCTCACCACCCTCGAAACCGCCGGGCCGATGGTGATCAGCAAGAACCACTTCTTTCACGTCGCGCAGTTTCTCACCAACAGCACCGTCGACATCTTTCCGCGGAAGGCCGAGGGCAATGAGGCGCCCAGTCGCTCGTTCATGTTGACGATGACGAACGATCTGCTCAGCATCGCGGTGGACTCCTACCTCAACGACTTCGTCCTGAGCGTTCGCCCCTCCGAGGCAGGTGTGTACGTCGTTCCCAACAACAGTTCCGGGCCTCTGGCCAATCCGATTCACCTTACTGATCCGAATGTCATCCAGTACGCGAGCGTCGCCGTTGACAACGAGGACAATCTGCTGATTGCGGGTTATGACATACGGGGGGCGGCGATCATCGACACGTTTGGCACGAGCCGGAACATTACCTCGCCGCCGCTTCTGCGCAGCCTCACGGGTAGCAAAACTGGCCTGCTGCCGGGTGCCGGAGTTTTTGCGAGGAGCAACATGACGCTCGCTGTCGATCCCGGTACGGACGAATTATTCGTCTACAACGCGACCAACGACCTGACGCAGATCCAGGTGAGCGTTTTCGCCGCCAAGGCGAACGGCGACGTGCCGCCGGTACGGACAATCAGCGGTCCAGCCACGGGAATCAGTGGCCCTAGCGCACCGGGAGGAAACAAGATTGCCATCTCCTCCGACGGGCGGCTCTTTGTTTCCGAGCCGAACCTGCGCATTCTCGCGTTCGCGCCGGGGGCAAGGGGCAATGTGGCGCCGTCTCAAGTCATCGAGGACTCCACCCCCGGTCCGGTCACCCAGGGCGGGATCGCGGTCCGGTCGAGAGGAGGCCGGCAAGATGATGGAAATGACGATGCAGCGCGTTGAGGCTGGAGATCCGGGCGTGAGCATCGGCATCTATGCAGGCGTGCTGCAGGCGCTTGGCCTCCTAGGCGGATTACAGGAGGTTGCCGACGCTGCCCACGATACAGTGGGGCAGTCGTTGGCTAGCGCGGCGTTGCCTCAGCGCGTCCGGCTGCCGCGTGGCAAAGGGAAGGGCGATCATGGCTGATGTCACAGCAAAGCGAGCATTGATCCTCTAGTGCAGTCCAACAACGGTCGTCAACTGCGGAGCATGACATTCGGTATCGCTGGCGGTATCGAGGTACCGTGATCCGCGAGAAGCCGTCCCCGTAAGGGGGGCCACGCACTGGATTGCCAATCGAGAGGGAACGGGGCCTCAAAATTCCTGAGGGTTGAGATCACAAATAAATCACGCGCGCGCAATTCTAAATTGCCCGGTGCGCCTTATTTAGAATGATTCTCGTGGCCGCCGCGCTGCTGAAGATAAAACTCCATGTGTGCCAAGACTACGTCGAGCCCTACAGACAAAGCCGCCTGTGGAATATTCACAACGTATCCACTAAGGCGTACGTTTGCCCGCAAGATTGCCCTAGTTAACGGACCGCACTTTGCCAAATAGTCGTCCGGATTGCGCAGCGAGACACCCAGATACTTTTGTCGCGAACTGCGGGAGGTCAAAGCAATAATCCTCGCGTCTGTAATATCTGCCCATCGAATTAATCCTACTGATGCAGCCGACGCCTGGTCCGCGAGCCCTTCATTGTTGATGATAATTGCGGGCTTTCTCCACAGTAGCCGGGATAGGTAGAACAAACCGCATGCACTAAAAAACGGGATGCCGGTAGCTACTGCTATCGTCGAACTGACACTCATCGAGGCTGGATTTCGCGCCAGCAATAGTACACACAAGACAGCGAGGAGAAATGAGCCGAATAGCAAGGCGGTGAGCTTTCCGCGGCTTTGGTAAACGATGATGGGTCCCATCAATTTCTAATGTGCGCTCGTGAATGTGATCCGGAAGCCCGGGTAAGTTCGTTTAAGGGCAGAACGCATCGCCCACACGCTTGCGGGGATCGCGCATGCCATACCGACTAGTACGACGTGCGCTGGGTGACGTCCAACACCCAGCGCGCCTTCCACGACGCCGACGAGAAAGCCGACAAAGAGTGCGAGAAAAAAACCAACGAGCACCGCTCGCCAAGTAAACGCCCACCAAACACGCGTTGCCGCACCCCACGTCCAGTCGCCTTGCCTCACGTACCGCTCCTCGTCGGCTTTTATGTATTGAATATCGGCAGATTTGCCTATGGCTTTAGACTTCGTCGATGGCCGTCGCGGACTCGCTCTGCGCTCACATCGCATCCGGCATTGGCCGAAGATCGCCCAGAACGTAGATGCGGCGAGCCTGTCACGAGCTATACCGGGATAACGACTTGCCTTCCCCACTAGGCAGCGTACGCAGATACTATAAATATTCGGTCAGCGTGGAGACCATCATCGTCACGGCAACGCGACTGGGCAAGCCCGCAGCGGTTCGTCCGGCCTCAATTGTCACAACTTGATCCGGGGCCTTTGCCATGGACGAACAGACCGTCGAAGTCTACTCCGCAGGCGCGAGCCGATTTGCGGGTGAGTGGCGCGATCAGCCCCCGCCGACTGACATGTACGCGCTGTTGCATCGCTACTTCACCTTGGGCGGCACAACTGCCGACATCGGTTGTGGCGCTGGCCGTGACGTTGCGTGGCTAAACGATCACGGCTTCCCCGCCGTTGGCTTTGAGGCCGCCGAGGGGCTACTTGCGCAAGCCACGGCCGATTATCCGTCGCTGGTTTTCAAGCGTGCCGCGCTTCCCACGCTGGACACCATCGGCAGAGAAACATACGACAACGTATTGTGCGAAACCGTCATCATGCATTTGCCACCAGATGAAGTTACCCAAGCCTGCGCACGCCTATTCAGTGTTCTCAGGCCCGCGGGGACGCTGTATCTAAGCTGGCGAGTGGCACAAACGGCTTCAACGCGCGATGCCGCTGGCCGACTCTACGCTGGATTCGACGCGGCACTGGTCAGGAATGGGCTTGGCGATGCGGAATTCTTGCTTGATGCCGAGACAGTGAACCAGTCTTCGGGCAGGCGGGTGCATCGACTTATTGTGCGGCGGCGGTGATTGACGCTGCCGCGATCAGACGCGCCATCGAGGCCGTCACAGAAACTCGCTGCTGAGTAGCTAAAGGCCGCTTTCGCATAACATGGCCAGTCTACGTTCCGCTGTCGTGCCCCAACGTTTCCTGGAGGAAGGCGATAAAACTGGCCAGCTTCGGTGGCATGCGCGCATCGGGCAAATGCACCACATGGATGGGCCAGGTCTGCGCCGGCCAGTCGGGAAAAAGACGAACGAGCCGACCCGCATCCAGATCTTCCTGCAGCATTACCTGAGGTTGAAAAACCACCCCCAGTCCCGCGAGCGCGGCTTCGCGAAGCGCGAGTCCGCCATTGACATCGAGACGGCCACGCACTGCGACGCGCTCCACGCCATTGCCACCCGGACGTAGGAAACGCCATTCGCGTTCGGGTCCACTCGCGACCATGAAAGCCAGGCAGTTGTGCTGCGCCAGATCGGCCGGCACCTGCGGCCGCCCATGGCGCGCCAGATAGGCCGGTGATGCGCAGGCGATACGCGGCGAATGGCTCAACGGCCGCGCAATCAAGCCCGAGTCCGGTAGTACCCCGGCGCGGATGGCGGCGTCGAAACCTTCTTCCGCCAGATCGACGAAACGATCGCTAAGGGACAGCTCGACCTGAACCTCGGGGTAGCGGTCGAGGTACGCGGAAAGCGCCGGTACGAGCACACGCGTGCCATAGATAACCGGGGCGCTCACCCGCAACCGGCCACGCGGGTTGCTCTGCATTTCTCGCGCGTCCATCTCGGCGGAGTCCACCAGCGCCAGGATTTCAAGGCATCGCGAGTGATAGCGCTTGCCGAGTTCGGTCAGGCTTTGACGCCGCGTCGTGCGATTCAGCAGCCGGCCTGCGAGCCGTCGCTCCAACTCGCGGATATGGTTGCCGACCATCGTGGGCGTCATACCGCTGCCTTCGGCCGCGGCGGTAAAGCTGCCGCGCTCGACCACGCGTGCAAATATCGCCATGCTGGAGAATCGATCCATTCGCAAGCTCTATTAAGGAGTGTTCGAAGAAATACGGCGTTTATCAAGAAAGGCTAAAGAATAATACTCGGGTGATGGCTTCACTCACAATCCACTGCGAGGACTCACCATGACTATTGCAAGCACGAACCTTCAGCATCAACACGTCGTCCTGCTGGGCGGCACCTCGGGAATCGGCCTTGCCACGGCCCAGGCCGCGCTGGCAGCCGGCTCCTCGGTGAGCGTTGTTTCATCGCGCAGTGAGCGAGTCGCCGAAGCCGTCGCGAGACTCGGCGACCGGGTCAAGGGATACACGGTCGATCTGAGTAACGAGTCCGCCGTGCGCGCGTTGTTCGGGCAAGTCGGCGCGTTCGACCATCTGGTCTACAGCGCGGGGGATTCGTTGAAAATCGGGGCGCTCGCCGACATGGACCTCGCTACGGTCCGTCAGCTTTTCGAAGTGCGAGTATTCGGCGCAATTGCCGCCGTCAAACATGCGGCGCCGTATCTCCGTCCCGGCGGCTCAGTGGTGTTGACCAGCGGTATTGCGAGCTTGCGGCCACAACACGGTTGGGTGGCGCTGGCCAGCGTCTGCAGCGCGATGGAAGGTCTCACACGGGCACTCGCGGTGGAATTGGCGCCTGTTCGCGTCAACCTTGTGAGTCCCGGCTTGGTGCGCACGCCGCTGTGGGATAACTTGCCGGAATTCGAGCGCGAAGCGCTCTACGCCGCGAGCAGCGCGGCCTTGCCAGTCGGTCGCGTCGGCGAGGCCGAGGACCTTGCGCAAACGTACGTCTATTTGATGTCCAATCGCTATGCTACGGGGCAGACCATCATTGTGGACGGCGGTGGCGTGCTGGTCTGATTAGCAACGGGCTCTAAGAAAGCGATAGCCGCTATACCCTGAAAGCTGCCGAAGACGTCACGCTTCGTCGAACGACGCCAGCGGGTCGACTTCGGTCCGTCGTCATGGACCGCGTTCGGCCATGAGACGTCATTCCGGCGACTTGCCGTTCGGACATTCGAACGTCGGCTGCGCCCGGCTATCGGCCATTCGACGCAGCGAAACATCCGGAGACGCTCGTTCATCGGTCGAACGCGATCAAGTCCTTGAAGATCAGGTGACCCCAGCTTTTCCCGCGCGCATGCACAAGCAGTCCGCCTTCAGAAAGCCCGCCGAGTTGGATGGGCGCGAAACCGAGCTCTTGCGCAAGCGCACCAATCTCCGCTGCGGCGCCGTCATCGTCGCTCGCCAGAAACACGACCCTCCTGCCACCGTGTACGGCCGGATCCTGGTCAAGGACGGCAGCGACCAGATGGTTGAAGCCTTTCACCAGCCTGGCTCCGGTGAACGCCTTCGCGATGAAAGTAGAGGACGGGAGACCGCCCAGTTCCTCAAGCGGGGCCTGCGTGTTCATCGCGTCGATGACTGTCTTCCCCTTCCAGTCGGGCAGTGCTTTTACCACCTCCCGGTGCGATTCAAAACGGACTGCCAAAAAGATGATGTCCGCCTTGACGGCTTCCGCCAGGGTTTTGGGAATAATCGTGGGTCCGATCGCGGCCGCATCGGCTGCAAAGCTTTCCGGGTCGCGCGTGGTTGCAACGGCCACTTCGATGCCGTTGCGGGCGAACGCCTTGGCAAGTGCGTGGCCGATCTTCCCGAAGCCAATGATGGCGTAATTCATATGTTTCTCCTTCGTCTCTCGGCGCGGTCAGAGCTTGTAGCCGCCGCTCGCTTCAATCGTTTGGCCGGTCACCCAATGGCCTTTCCAGTCAGTCTGTTCATGTCATGCATCCTTCGAAAGAAAAGTGACCAACACGATTCTGGACCTCTTGATTCATGAATCCAATTGACCGAATATCTATAAGTGCCATCTATTTTCTAGATATATATGCTCGACAACGTCACCATCAATCAACTTCGGGCGTTCGTCGCCGTGTGTGACGAAGGAAGCTTTTCCGGGGCTGCTCGGGAGCTGAGACGTGCACAGTCGGCGATCAGTCACGCGATCAACGCGCTCGAGAGTGCCTTTGATGTGGTGCTGTTCGAGCGCAACACCCGCAAAGCGACGCTTACGGCTGCGGGCCGCAGTCTCCTGCCTGATGCTCGTGGGGTGATCTCGCGCACCGACGAAATGAAGATGCGCGCGGTTTCGATTGCTGAAGCCGGGGTTCCACAGGTCTCGATTGCCGTGGACACCTATTTTCCGCGTGCGCACCTGATTGAATGCCTGCGCACCGTGCAGGCGGACTTTCCAACGGTTGCAATCAATCTGCGCATGACGACCATGCAGGGCGGCGAGCGTTTGGTTTTCGAAGCCACCTGCGCATTGGCTGTGACAATCGCGGACGTGCCGGAGCTGAGCCCCGGTAGCATAGAACGGCAGTATCTATGTGAAGCGCAAATGGTGACCGTCTGTGCGCCATCGCATCCGCTGGCCGCAATCGCGGGGCCGATCCCGCGGGAGGAATTTGGCCGGCACATCCAGCTCGTCGTCACCGACAATCAGCCCGATGCGGAAAAGACACAACAGGGGGTCGTCAGTGAACGCCAGTGGCGGGTGAATGACCTCGGCGCGAAGCACGATCTGCTCAGGGGAAGCTTGTGCTGGGGGCACATGCCGCATCATATGGTGGCGGTTGACCTCGCGAATGGAACACTTGTCGAACTCCAACGTCGCGCATGGCACATGCGTGCCCTCACGTTCATGATCTCGCACCGGCGCGGGTATTCGTTTTCCAAATGCGAGACACGGCTCGTCGAGCTCCTTGGCAATCGTCATCCTTCGCACGGGGTGGGAAGACCAACGCCGGCGTAGTGCGCGGTCGCTGATTCGAAAGGGCGAGTGACCCGCGCTCCTCACGTTGGGGCTGCTTCTACTGCCTCGCTCACTGTCATCAGGTTCACCTGGTTGAAAAGGGCATTGGTACGGCGTCAGATCGCTCCCACAGGGTCTTCAGATGGTCGACGAACCATTTACCCGCAGGTCCCGGCGGCTGCGACGGCTGGTGATACACCGACATGGTCAGCATCCAGCCGCTGGGCGGCGTGTCGTCCACGTCCAGCACCACAAGCGTACCTGCCGCGATGTCCTTCTCGACCATGTGCAAGGGCATCCCTCCCCATCCCACGCAGTCTTTAAGAAACGCATATTTTGTGGACAGGTCCGCGAGACGCCAAGTCGAAGCCGAAGCAACCCCGAAGTCACGGCCAGCGGTGAGATCGGACCGGTCCGTCAGCACTAGTTGGACATGTTTAGCCAACTCGCGCCGCGGGATTCGATGGCCCACGCTCGCGAGCGGATGGCATGCCGCAGCAACGGCGACCAGTGGCAGTTGGCCAATTCGCTCGCTGACCAATGATGGAAAGGGCTGTGGCAGGGGCGGCAGGATGCCCAAACTACATCGCCCATCGAGAACGGGTTGATACGCCGCTCCCAAGCCTTCGACGAAAAGCCGGAGCGGCGTCAACGGAAACCGCTCTGCGAATGCCTTCGCGACGGCACTGACCACTGCCGTCGGGAAGAAAACATCGACTACCACCGATAGTTCCGCCTCCACGCCCGAAGTCATCAGCCTAGCGCGTGCCTTCAGCGTGTCCACGCCGGCAACGATGTTGCGGGCGTCGGCGAGCAACTGCACGCCCTCCGGCGTGAGCTTCGGGAATCGGCCCGTGCGGTCGAATAGCACGACGTCCAGTTGATCCTCCAGGCCGCCGACCCAGCCGCTCACCGCTGACTGCACACGGTTGAGCTTGCGGGCGGCCGCCGAGAAACTGCCCTCATCCACGGCGGCGATGAAGGTTCTGAGTTGATCCAGCGAGATCCCATCCAGCATTGGTGCGCCATCCATCTCTGAGGTAGATGGATTGTATCTCGATATCCCGGCTTCCCAGATGCGTGGCGTGCTGCGATGATTTTCTCCCAACGCAGCGACGTTCTTGTGAAGCGCATCAGCCCAGGAGTTTTTATGACCTGTAAGAAGGAGCAATAAACCATGTACGACCATGTCATCTGGCCGGAGCGCTACGACCCGAAAACGTCGGCCATCTACGCGCTCAACGATATCGACGTGAAAGCGCCGCCCGAAGTGGTGTGGAAACTGCTCATCGACGCGAAAAACTGGGCGAGCTATTTCCCATCCGAAGACCAGGTTGAGATCCTGTCCGGCGAGTCGGAACTGGCTTTTGGAACTCATTACCGCCGCGTGACGGTTGGCTTCCCGATGAGCCTCGAGGTGACCGAATGCGTGCCGAACCGAAGGCTCGCCTGGGCGACCACCG
This sequence comes from Trinickia sp., assembly GCF_057351765.1. Classification (NCBI taxonomy): domain Bacteria; kingdom Pseudomonadati; phylum Pseudomonadota; class Betaproteobacteria; order Burkholderiales; family Burkholderiaceae; genus Trinickia; species Trinickia sp. Next base: position 24,428 of record NZ_JBMRBK010000079.1, read on the forward strand.
TCGACGGCGACGAGACCGGTTCTAGCGCTTACCACGGCTGGGTAATCACACCGACCGACGATGGCTGCCACGTGCTGACGGAAGAGACGCAGCAAGGGCCGTGGTTTCTCGATGTGCTCGGAAGACAGCATCCCGGTGGGCTCTATCGCTATCACCAGGATTGGGTCGAGCGGCTCGCGCGTCGCGCGGAGGCGGAAGTCGCGAAGAACGCCGGGTGATCGTGCGACTGCCCGTGTCGATAAACCGGATCGGCGGAACGATTGCTCGGCCGTCCTCATCCAGAGAAAAACATCTATGAAGATCGAACTCAAAGGCCGCAGGGCCATCGTGACTGGCTCGACTGCGGGCATCGGCCGCGCGATCGCCGAGGGCCTCGCCCGTGCGGGTGCGTTGGTCGTGATCAACGGACGCACCGAAGCGCGAGTCGCGACCGCACTACAGGAGATCCGGGCCGTCGTGCCCGATGCCGAATTGACCGGCATCGCGGCTGATCTTTCGACCTCGGAAGGATCGGCCGTGCTCGTCGCGCAAGCGGCGGACGCCGACATTCTCGTGAATAACCTCGGCACGGCTCATCCGAATGATTTCTTCAAGCAGCGCGATAGCGAATGGCTTGACCTCTTCCAGCTCAATGTGATGAGCGGAGTGCGCGCTGCACGGCATTATCTGCCGGGCATGGTCCAGCGCGGCTGGGGACGGGTCGTGTTCATCAGCAGCGAATCCGCGATCATGATTCCCAAAGAGATGATCGACTACGGCATGACCAAGGCGGCGCAACTCGCGGTATCGAGGGGACTTGCAGAATTGGTGAGCGGCAGTGGGGTGACCGTCAACGCAGTGCTGCCGGGGCCGACCCGCTCGGAAATTCTCGGCAACTGGATGAAAGCTACCGCGCTGGAGCAGGGCATCACGCAGGATGAGGCGGAGCAGAACTTCCTGAAAACGATGCGACCGACCACGCTGCTCAACCGGTTCACATCGACGGAAGAAGTCGCCAACATGGTGGTGTATGTCTGCTCCGAGCAAGCCTCCGGCACCACGGGCGCGGCATTGCGCGTCGATGGCGGTGTCATCCGCGCGATCATCTGAACCGATGCCCGGGAAACTTCAAATCAAACCTGAACCCCAATCATGAAAAACAATCTGTTCGAAGTGATCCGTTGGCCAGCGGACATGACGCCAAGCCGCTCGCCCATCCATTTCACGAATGAGCTCGAGGTTGCCGTTTCGCCCGAAACCATCTGGTCTCTTCTCGTTGATCCCAAGGCGTGGTCTCGTTTCTATCCTGGCGTCAAGGACGTCGAACTGCTGGACGGACACGAACTGTTGCGAGCCGGCACGCGTTTCGAAACGAATCTTGCTGGCCAGGACGTCGCTGCATCGGTACAGGAGTTCGATCCCATCTCCCGCATCGCCTGGGGCGGCGGTCCGAAGACTTCGAGAGACTCCACGGCCTATCACGCGTGGATCATCACGCCGACATCCGACGGTTGTCACCTCTGGACTGAAGAGACGATGCAAGGGCCGCTCTGGATCGAGTTGGCGAAGGAAGCACCGGACATCTTTTGGCGCACCCATGAAAGGCTTCTGGCAGACCTTGCGAAGGTAGCGCTCGAGTTCGAGGCACAGGCAAACGAGAGACGCCCTCGTTTCAAGTCGGCTGCGCAATAGCTGAAAAAGATGACCGATATCCACCTCATCGACGCCGTCACGTCGATGTCGGCAATGGCCGAGCTCTCATCTTTGGATGAGACTAAGCGAAGGTCCGTTGTGCCTTGAAAGCCGCCCTCTACCGTCGCACACCGCCACGTTTTCTCACGCTCGCGCGGGTAAATCCTGAAGCGCATCCAGGAATGCTCGGACCTTGAGGCTCAGCAGCCGGCGAGAATGGTAAAGGGCCCATATCTCCACCGGCGAATCCTCTTCTTTACCCCAGCAGACGAGTCGTCCGGCCATCACATCTTCTTCGACTAGCAGTCTCGGCAACATCGCCGATCCCGCGCCGGCGAGAACGGCCTCGCGCACCATCAGTAGCGACGATAGCCGGAGGACCGGCATCGGCTCAAATGTCTTCGTACCTTTGGATTTCGTCCGTACGCTCCAGATCGCTTCCGATGGCGCAGCCACCGACAAGACCGCCGGGACCGGAAACGGACTCACATCCTGTTTGCGCATCGCAGGAACCGATAAGGCCGGTGTTGCCACAAGCCATCGCTCATCGTCAAGAATGCGCCTTCCCACGAGTAGCTCGTCTCGCGGCGGATTGACACGAATCACCAGGTCATAGCCGTCTTCCACCGGATCCACGACACGATCTTCCGCGACAATCTCGACCTCGACCTGCGGGTAGGCCAACGCGAAGCGCGCAGCGATCCTGCACAGCACAACATGCGCGAAAACGATGGGAGCACTGATGCGCAGCCGTCCACGGGCGACAGGCGCACGCGAGGCCATCGCGTCGCCCGCCTCCTCAAGCTCGGCTAGAAGGCCTCGAGTGCGCTCATGGAGAGCGATGCCATCTTCCGTCAGGCGCATTCGTCTCGAGCCGCGCTCGATCAACCTCACTCCGAGTTCGTCTTCCAACTCGGCTACATGCCGCGATAGCGTGGCCTTGGGCCGGTCCAGCGCGCGGCCAGCTGGGCCGAAGCCGCCGTGAACGGCGACCGCATTGAAATCAGCAAGCGCCATTAAATTCATGAAAGTTCTATTTTTGAGACGAGGTGTTTCGATTCTATATCTATCGAATCAAATTCGGAACGAATAACCTGTCTTCACCGGGCCGCTTTGGGCCTTTCATTCGAGAGACGTCATGACAATTCTTGTTACGGGAAGTACGGGCACAGTGGGTAAGCAAGTTCTTGAACACCTGCAAGGCCGCGGGGTTCAAGTGCACGCCCTGACGCGTTCGCCCGAGAAAGCCCAATTTGCTGACGGCATCAGGGCAATCAAAGGCGACTTGTCCGATGTGGATTCGGTACGGCAAGCCATGAAGGGCATCAGCACGTTGTTCTTGCTGGCGCCAAACGCCGCAGAGGAACTGACTCAGGCGCTGCAGGCCTTGAGCATCGCGCGAGAGTCGCATGTGAATGGCGTGGTGTATCTGTCCGTATTCAAGGGCGCAGAGTATGTCGACGTGCCACACTTCACGGGCAAGCACGCAGTCGAGCGCATGATCGAGCAGTGCGACATGCCGGCGACTGTGCTTCGTCCCGCGTACTTCATTCAGAACGATGTGCGGCAGAAAGATGCGCTGCTGGAGCACGGCATCTATGGGATGCCGATTGGCGAGAAGGGCATTTCCATGGTGGACGTTCGCGATATCGGAGAGGCAGCAGCCAAAGAGTTGCTGCGGCGCGAGCTCGCTGCCAATCCGCTACCACGAGAAACGTACGAACTGGTCGGCCCGGACGCGCTGACGGCGGAATCCATTGTCCGTATCTGGGCGGATGCACTCGAACGCCAGGTTCGCTATGGCGGTGACGATCTCGATATTCTCGAGCAGCGTTTGAAGTCAGTCGCGCCGGCGTGGCTGGCGTATGACATGCGCTTGATGATGCAGCGATACCAGCAAGACGGTGCAGTGGCTTCGACGGAAGAGCTCGGGCGCTTGTCGACCCTACTGGGACGCCCGCCTAGGTCTTATCGCGATTTTGCGGTTGCCATGGCCGCTGCGTGGGCGAAGGATTGATTCACGCACTGCAGGGCGGTTCATCAGGATGGCTGCCAAGCAATGCAGCGCAGCGCTCGCGCAGGAAGGCATGCAACTGGTTGATCGCCGGCGATAGTTGCGCACGGTGAGCACAGATCAGGTGCAGCGGCGCAGGCTCGCAATACTCCGAGGGAAATAACTCCACCAGTCGACCTGCCTTCAAATCGTCGATCAAGTCCAGTCGCGACTTGTAGACAATGCCTTCCCCCGCGACCGCCCATCGGCGAACGGCGTCCGCGTCATCGCTGATGCGATTGCCTGTGACCGCCACGGTGCGCTCACCGCCCGGCGGCGTAAAGCGCCAGCGTTCATGAACCTGTTCACTCCAGACGTACCGCAGGCAGTTGTGTCGCCGTAAATCCTCGACCTTTGACGGCGCGCCATGCCGTTCGAGGTACGAGGGCGCGGCGCACACTGCACGTCGGTTGTTGTCGACCAGCTTCATGGCCACGAGAGACGAATCAGGCAGCGCTCCGTAGCGTACGACGGCATCCAGCGGCTGGCGGACGAGGTCGGCCGCACGATCGCTCATTCTCACGTGCAGCGATAAACCGGGGTGCAAGTGCTGAAAGTCATCCAGCCAGGGCAACAGCAGGTTTCGACCAAAGTCAGACGGAGCGGACAGCCGCAGCGGGCCGGACAGCGCCTCCCGGCCGTTTGCCAGGGCCTGCTCGCCTTGCTCCAGTGCACCAATCATGACCCGCGCGTGCGGTAGATAACGCTCTCCAGCTTCCGATAGCTGCATGCTGCGCGTCGAACGGGTGAACAGGCGCGTGTCCAGCGCCTTTTCGAGCCGCTGCACTGACGCACTCGCCTGTGCGGGCGCAATATTCAGCTGGCGCGCCGCCTCCGAGAAGCTGCCGTAGTCGACCGTGTGCACGAAGATCTGAACGTCATCGAGTCGAATCATTTTCATTGAAATGCCGAAAGTGTTTGGGCTCCGCGGGCATTTATCCGTATTTCGACGAAAGATAACATGCTCTCACTCACTCTTGGAGGACACGTCAATGAAAGCCATCGGCTTCTATCAGAACCATCCCATCAGCCACCCTCAGGCGCTGCAGGACATTGAGCTGCCGACGCCGGAGTTGCGCGACCATGATCTGTTGGTGGAAGTGAAAGCGGTGTCGGTGAACCCGGTCGATACCAAAATCCGTCGCGGTGGAGATATTCCCGAGGGCGGTGTGCGCATCGCTGGCTGGGACGCGGCGGGCATCGTCCGTGCAACCGGTCCGCTGGCCACGCACTTCAAGCCGGGCGACCGCGTCTGGTACGCCGGTGACATCACGCGGCCCGGCAGCAACAGCGAACTGCACGCCGTGGACGAACGCATCGTCGGCCCCATGCCGGCATCCCTCGACTTCGCGGAGGCCGCGTCGTTGCCGCTGACGACGATCACTGCGTGGGAGCTGCTGTTCGACCGCCTGCGTGTTCAGACAGCGGACCCGACCGACAACAACGTGTTGCTGGTCATTGGCGCGGCGGGCGGCGTCGGCTCGATTCTGACCCAACTGGCGCGCGAGTTGACTGGCATGACCGTCATCGGCACGGCCTCGCGGCCGGAAACCCGCGAGTGGGTGCTGGCCCATGGCGCGCATCACGTCCTCGATCACAATCAGGCTTGGGAGCCCCAGTTGGCCGCGCTCGGCATCGAGCACGTCACCCACGTTGCAGGGTTGAACAACAGCGCCGCCTATGTGCCTCAAATTGCCGCGGTGCTGCGCCCGGAGGGCCAGTTCGCGCTCGTCGACGACCCGGTGGATCTGGACATCGGTCCGTTCAAGGGGAAATCCATCTCGATTCACTGGGAGCTGATGTTCACCCGCGCAATGTTCACCACGGACACCCTCGCACGGCAGCACGCCTTGCTGCGTCGCGCGGCGCAGCTGGTCGACCAGGGCCGCCTCAAGCACACCCTGACCCGACGCATCGACGGCATCAACGCCGCAAGTCTGATCGAAGCGCATGCGCTGGTCGAGGCAGGCAACATGATCGGCAAGGTCGTCCTTGCCAACCACTGAACCCTTTTGACAACGGCCGGACATCACCATGACATCGCAAATCATCAACACGACTGCAATCAGCCTGGACGCCGCACAAGCATTGATAGCCGAAGCGCGCCGCGCGTGCGCCGCGCGAGGATTCGCCGCGACGATCGCAATTACCGATGCAGGCGGTCACCTGCGCGCTTTCGAGCGCGCGGATACGGCGCCATTCCTGACTGTCGACGTCGCCATCGACAAGGCATGGACCGCCGCGTCATTCGGCATGGCCACGCACCAATGGAATCAGTACATGGCCGAACCTACCGTTGCCCCGCTGGCGCACCATCCGCGGCTGATGGCGGTCGGCGGTGGCGTACCGATCTTCCACGAAGGGCGTCTGGTCGGTGGCATCGGTATTTCTGGGGGAACGTCGGCTCAAGATCATGAGGCCGCCGAGGAGGCACTGCGTCAGGCAGGATTTATACAGTGAGTCGAACTGCCGATACCGGGGGGCCGCTGCGCTTTTGCACGGCCACCCGGTTGCCAGCTCACCTGACGCTCACGACGACTTTGCCCTTGGCGCGTCCCTGGGCCAAGTATTCGAGCGCTTCCTTCGCCTGCTCGAACGGAAAGACCTTGTCGATGATGGGACGAATGCGTTCCGATTCGAGCAATTCGCCAATTTCGGCGAGCTGCGCACCGTCGGGGCGCACGAAGAGAAACGAGTAACTGACGTTCTGCCTTCTTGCCATGCGCATGATCTTGCGGCTCATCAAGGCGAACAGGAACCCAAAAACGAAATTCAGACGCCGTGCCCGTGCGAACGCAGCGTCCAACGGGCCAATGAGCGAGACGATCTTGCTGCCCGGTTTGAGAATACCGACAGCCTTCTCGATCGCGTCGCCCCGCAGCGTGCCGAGCACGACATCATAGCCGCCGAGCACTTTCTCGAAGTGCTGCTTCTTATAGTCGATCACCTCGTTTGCGCCCAACGCCGTGACCAATTCGACATTGCCCGTGCTGGTGGTCGTTCCCACCTTCGCGCCAAAATACTTCGCCAGTTGGATCGCGAACGTGCCAATACCGCCGGAGCCGGCCGGGATGAAGACTTTTTGATCCGCACGGACGCCAGCGCGCTCCTTCAGTGCTTGCCAGGAGGTGAGGCCGACCATCGGAATGGAAGCCGCCTGCACGAAATCGAGCTTGGCCGGCTTCGGTGCGGCAACACTTTCCGGCACCGCCACGAATTCGGCGATCGAGCCCCTGCCAAGGTCGAAGACGCTGGCAAACACGGCATCGCCCGGCTTGAAACGCGTCACGCGGCTGCCGACTTCAACCACGACGCCGGCAATATCGCTGCCCAGTGTCGCCGGCAATTCGAACTTGAGAATGGGTTTGAACGTTCCCGCCGGAATCATGTTGTCGATCGGGTTCAACCCCGCCGCGTGCACTTCGACTAGCAGCTCATCGGGCTTTGGCGTGGGACGCGGAACATCGGCGAACCCTATCTCGGGCGACTTGCCGTAGCGCTTGAATGTGAGTGCCTTCATGTCGTTCTAATTCCAATGTCGGGTGTGGGCAGCGCAGCGGGCCATCAGCAGCGATCAGGCTTGCGGCCGGTAGCGATCGGCCGCGTGCGCTTGTCGAACGTCCGACAAAAGCCCTTGACGGGCGCCATCCAATGCGTCCCAGCGCGCGGCCACGTGCAGCGGTGGGATGGTGACGAGTTCGCGGCGATCGAAGCCGACCAATGCCGCATCGACCAGTTCGTCGACCTCCATGACTTCGTTCAACGTATCGACGTCGATGCCGGCGCGCCCCCAGATTTCGGTGCGGGTCGCCGCCGGCAGCACCGCCTGCACATAAATGCCGCTCGGCGACAACTCGAGATTCAATCCCTGCGAGAGAAACAGCACAAAGGCCTTGGTGGCGCCATAAATCGACATCCCGAACTCGGGCGCGAAACCCACCACGGAGCCAATGTTGACGATCGCGCCGGTACCTGCGCGCGCAAAGCGTGGAGCGACCGCGGCGGCGAGCCGCGTCAGCGCCGTCGTGTTGAGCGCGATCAGACGCTCGATGCTATCGGCGCTCTGCTGTACGAAGCTGCCCGATTGAGCTATCCCGGCGTTGTTGATCAGGATGCCTATGCGTGCGTCGTCGCGCAGGCGAGCCTCGACTGCGTCCAGATCCGCGGGTTGGGTCAGGTCGGCCTGCTGCACCTCGACGGCCACGCCGTTTTCTTCACGCAGGCGCGCGGCCAACGCATCGAGGCGCGCCTTGTCGCGAGCAACCAGCACAAGGTCATGGCCGCGGGCCGCGAAGCGCGCGGCGTAGGTAGCGCCGATGCCGGACGAGGCACCGGTGACGAGAACGGTCGGAAGCGTGGTCATGGATCATTTCCTTTGCAAGGGGGGCGGACGGGGGCGGAAGCTATGCCGCTCATGGCATGGATGCAATGATGATGGCCGTAATCTAAATTGTCAATGTTTTGATTACGACCGACATCAATGTATGATGGAGCCTTCGCAGACATGAACCGACCGTGGTCAGGAAATGAAGATCACCAAGGCACAGGCACAGGCCAACCGGGAGCACGTGGTCGAGACGGCGTCCCGGCTGTTTCGGGAGCGCGGCTACGATGGCGTTGGCGTTGCGGATCTGATGGCCGCCGCCGGCTTCACCCATGGCGGCTTTTACAAGCAGTTTCGCTCGAAGTCCGACTTGATGGCGGAATCGGCGGCGTGCGGCTTGGCGCAGTCGGCGGCGCTCAGTGCCGGCGTGGATGCGCCGGAGTTCGTGCGGTATTACCTTTCCCGCGAGCATCGCGATGGGCGCGCCACCGGTTGCACGATGGCCGCGCTGAGCGGTGACGCCGCGCGCCAGCCGGAGGCCGTTCGGGCCGCGTTTGCGGCAGGCATCGAGAATCAACTGGCTCTGCTGAGTCCCGAGGGCGCTGCGTCGGACGGCGCCGACCGGGGGCGGGCGCGAGCGCGATGCCTCGCCATACTCGCGCAGGCGGTGGGCGCCATTGTCCTGTCGCGCGCATGTCCGGACGACTCGCCGCTGGCCGATGAAATCCTGGCGGTTTGCCGCGACGAGATTCTTGCGTCACTGGGCGAAGCCCAGGCAGCAAGCGCACCTTCGGGTGACAGGCCTGCCTCTAAAACTGCACAACAGGCCGTTCCCCGGAAGAGAAGGGAGAGCAGGCGCACATTGTCCACTGGGACGGTAAAGAATTCGAAATAGGGCGCCTCGGTGCGCTGAGTCGATCTCAAACCGAGGTGAACGTCTGTCTCAGGAGCAGGTCGCTCCGGCGGGAGCCCCGCCTGGATGAAGGTCGGTACGCAGACCACCTCGGCGCTTATAAAACCGGCGAATCGCTTGGTTGCGCATTGGAGGGGATTGCTTCGCAGAGGATTGCGATCGTCGTCACGACATTTCCTATAGTCGCGTCATCGTCATATTTGTATGGAAGGGGCTTGTGATGCGAGGTGTCAGTGACAGCACGCCGGCCGGTTCGGGAGGTTTGCCGGATCCGGGCGGCGCGGACGGTGGAGGCAAAGCGCCTCGACCTATCGATCCCGTCGTTCGCGCGCAATCTCCGCTGACAGACGGCTTGCAGCCGCGGGGACAATCCGATAGACATCGGACCGCATCGTTTGGAACGACCGATCGCGCGGCGCCGTCAGTCAGCGAGGGCAAGATGCGCGAGATTATCGCGACTCTCGAATCGGAGCGAGCCGGACTCCGCCACCCTGGGCAAAGCGTGAGCGACATGATGTCCGACTTGTTTTCGGATGGCTTTTCCACGGATGACATTGCCGACATTATCAAAATGCGTCCAAACGACGCATTCGCGACATTAACCGTGCTGGCGTCGGGCGACCTCGATTTCGACGCATTCACGCGTGAACAGTGGCTCACGATCGCTAAAAACTGCGGCGCGGCGGCACTTAAGGGAGTCGGGGTGTACAGCAATGAGTTGCAGCGCTGGCCCGATAAACACAAAGAGCGATTGATGGCTGAACTGGCGAGACGCGCGAACGACGACGGGCCGCTACCGTACAGGCCCGCAAAGCTCGTCGTAATTGCTCACATGCATGGCATCGAGGCGCTGGATGCGCTGCGCACTCATGCCGAGGCGCTCGAGGGATGGGGCCATACACCGTATCAGATCTCCGAGATCGTGAACCACCATGGCGCCGCGGGATTGCATGCACTGACCGATTTCTACAACTCGGAAACGGGGCAGCAGACGCGCGTTGTATTGACACCCGAGATGATGACCGAAATTGTTAATTCGGAGAGTGGCCTTCTCAACCTGGAAACGCTCGCCAGCGATTGGGAAAAGCTAAGGAGCCTGCACCCCAACGCAATTTGTACGAGAGTTTTGGAAGATGGCCTGCCTCCTCCATCCGGTTGGCAGTGAAATCAGGCGCGGGGTCGCAGCTGTGTGATCACAGCTTGCCCACGTCACATCGAACTGAGAGCGAAGCCGGACAACGCGGCCACGTAGGCCCATGGAAAGATACCCCGCGCATGATTGTCGCTGAATACCAGCTGCATGCCGTAACCGGCCGACCGAATCTCCAGAACGGCGATATCGCGCGGCACGACAGGCGTTGCTCCGCGTAGGCGAAGTCGTCGGCACTCGGCGCATGGGCACTGCATCCGCAGCGCATGCGCCGAAATCTGTTGTGCCGGTTCGCCGTTCCAATGCAGTGTCAACGCATCGGCATTGAACTCGATCGACCGTGGACTCTTCATGGCTCGCTAGCGCAGCAGGTACGGGATATCGACCTTGACCGCGCCGGTCGGGCAGTCCTGTTCGCACGGCATGCAGTACCAGCATTCGTCGAATTGCATGTATGCCTTGCCCTTGCTGACGTCTATCGCGAGCAAATCGAGCGGGCAGACATCGACGCAGACTGTGCAGCCCTTATCGGCAATGCATTTGCTTTCGTCGATCGTGACGGGCGCCGTGCTTCGGTGAAGAATGTCATGCGGGATGTACGACATGGGACTTTTCTCCTTCAGGCACTGGCGTCGGCCAACGCGCCCGTATGCGTCCGTTGGCTCTTCTCATCCGCATGGATGCGAAGGTTGCGGTATGAACCCATGTCCCGCTCGTCGAGCGGGACGATATAGGGTTCGACGGCGCGCTTCTCGCTGAGCATGCGGCCCTGCGTGTCCTTGCGCAGATGTGTATGGCAGAACCAATGCGCGTCGTCGCGCAGCGGGTAGTCGACACGATGGTGATAGAGTCCCCAGCGACTTTCCGTGCGAAACAGCGACGCGCGCGCGGCCATTTCCGCGCAATCTCGGATCGCGCGCACTTCGGCCGCGCGCATCAGTTCATGGGGATGCGTGGCCTTGATCGACGCGATGTCTGCGGCGATTTCCTCGAAGCGTTGCAGGCCGATTTCCATCTTGCGTGTGACCTTCGGCGGCTGCAGATAATCGTTGACCATGCGGCGCAGCTTGTATTCGACCTGCGCGGGCGCAAGCCCGTGTTCGCGTTCGAGCGGTGCAAACACGCGTGCGCGCTCGGCATCGATCTGCTGCTGATCGAGCGGGGCGTGCTCGCGGCCCGCGACGAAGGCCGCCGCATTTTGCCCCGCGAACCAGCCGTACGTGAAGGCGCCGAGCATGTAGTTGTGCGGCACGGCGGCCATGTCACCCGCGGCATAAAGGCCGCCAACCGTGGTTTCGGCCCGTTCGTTGACATACACGCCCGAGGCGCTGTGTCCGCTGCAAAAGCCGATCTCGGAGATGTGCATCTCGACCATCTGATGCCGATAGTCGGTTCGGCGCCCCGTATGAAAGCGCCCGCGGCTCGGGCGTTCGTTGGTGTGCAGAATCTGTTCGATGGTCTGGATCGTTTCTTCGGCGAGATGGTCGAGTTTGAGGAACACGGGACCATTGCCGCTTTGGAGTTCCTGGTAGAACTCCCACATCATCTGTCCGCTCCAGTAGTCGCATTCGATGAACCTTTCGCCCTTGCCGTTCGCCGTATAGCCGCCGAGCGGCCCCGTCACGTAGGCGCAAGCGGGGCCGTTGTAGTCCTTGATCAGCGGATTGATCTGAAAACATTCGAGGTTCGCGAGCGCAGCGCCCGCGTGATACGCCATGGCGTAGCCGTCGCCCGCGTTGGTCGGGTTCTCGTAGGTGCCCATCAGATAGCCGGAAGCGGGCAGGCCCAGTCGTCCCGCCGCGCCGCATGACAGGATTACGGCCTTCGCGCGAACGACGTAGAAATCGGCCGTCCGGCAATCGAAGCCCAGAACGCCACTGACGTTGCCATGCGCGTCCGTCAAAAGACGCGTGGCGACGATGCGGTTCGTGATCGCGATGCGAGCGCGTTTTAGCTGCCGATACAGCATCTTCTTGATGTCATGACCTTCCGGCATCGGCAGCACGTAAGAGCCCATGTGATGCACTTTCTTGACCGCGTAATCCCCGTTGCCGTCCTTTTCGAATTTGACGCCCCAACGGTCGAGTTCCTCGATCGTCTTGAAGCTGTGTTTGGCGTACGCATAGACGGCCGACTGATCGACGATGCCGTCGTTTGCGATCGTGATCTCGCGCGTATATTGTTCGGGTGTCGCGTGGCCCGGGATGACGGCATTGTTCAAGCCGTCCATCCCCATCGAAATGGCGCCGCTGCGTTTGACGTTGGCCTTTTCGAGTAGCAGGACCTTCAGGCTGGGGTCGCGCTCCTTCGCCTTGACGGCAGCCATCGGGCCGGCCGTGCCGCCGCCAACCACGACAATGTCGTATTCGAGTACATGCGTGTTCATCTGCGTTCCGACTCGTTATGACAAGATGAGTCGAGTCTAACGAGCGGCTACATGAGGTCCAACCAACAATTTCTGCTTTGCATTTTCCTTGCGAGCGACACTCGAGCGCCGCTAGACCTCGGTGCGCCTGAGCAGGTAATCGAGTCCGCCGACCCGGTACCACCGGTACCCGTAAGGCTCGAGCACGACCGCATGTCGGCCGTCGTCGCCCGCCTGACTGTGGTCATCGGAAAGAAGGTTGATCAGCCGGTCGTCGTCGGGCCGGTTGCAGCCGGAGCGAAATCTCACGGTGCACGCCTCGGCGGTGAAGTTATGCAGGCATAGGACCGAGTTGTTGCGCCAGTCATAGCGCAGCGCAAGCACATCGTTTCGCGATGTGCGCAGCACCTCGAAATCGCCCCAGCCGATTTCGGGCATTTCGCGGCGCATGCGGATCATCCGTTCCGTCCAGTTCAGAAACGACTCGGGGTCGCGGCGCTGCTGCGCCACATTGATGCGCTCAAAACCATAAGGTCCGCCCGAAATGACCGGCACAGGCGGCTTAGGATGTTTCGTGAAGCCGCCTTGGGGCTCGACCGACCATTGCATCGGCGTACGCATGCTTTCGCGCTCGGGCCGGCTCAGGTCGTCGCCCATGCCGATCTCGTCGCCGTAACGGATCACCGGGGTGCCCGGCAAAGTCAGCATCAGACTGTAGGCGAGTTCGAGCCGGCGCCTATCGCCCGACAGCATCGGCGCGAGCCGGCGGCGAATGCCGCGCTGGTACAACTGCATGTTCGGTTCCGGGCCGAATGCGGCGAACACCGCATCGCGCATTTCAGGTGGCAGCCGGCCCAGGTCGAGCTCGTCGTGATTGCGCAGGAATACGCCCCATTGCGCACTCGCGGGGCGCGGCTTCGTTGCGATAAGCGCCTTCTTGAGCGGTTTGGTGTCGCCCGTCGCAAGGGTGTAAAACGTATTCTGGTTCAGTTGAAAATTGAACATCATCGGCAAGCGCTCGCCCGCATCGCCGAAATACTGGAAATCCGTATCGGGCAGGACATTCGCCTCCGCGAGAATGATTGCGTTGCCCTCGCGCCATTGCAAAAATTCTCGAAAGGCGCGCAACATCCCGTATTGCTCGATATGTTCGCGCACCGCGGCACCCTTCGCGGCAATCACGAACGGGACGGCATCCATTCGAAACCCCGATACGCCAAGCTGAACCCAGAAGCCCATGATTTTCAGCAGCTCGGCGTGAACCCAGGGATTGGACGTATTCAGGTCCGGTTGAAAATCGTAGAAGCGGTGGAAATACCAGCGCTTCGCCTGCTTGTCGAAACTCCACGTCGATTTTTGCACGCCGGGGAACACCACGCCGCCTTTCGCATTGGGGGGCTTCTTGTCGGACCACACGTACCAGTCGCGATAGCGCGAACCGGGATCGCTACGTGCTGACTGAAACCAGGGATGCTGGTCGGACGTGTGGTTCACCACTAGATCGATGATGACGCGCAAGCCGCGCTCGTCGCATGCATGCGTGAATTCGGAGAAGTCGCCGAGCGTGCCGTATTTCGGATCGACGTTGTAATAGTCCGTGATGTCGTACCCGTTATCGCGTCCCGGCGACGGCTGAAACGGCATCAGCCAGATCGTCGTCACGCCCAGCCCCTGCAGGTAATCGAGCCGCCGCATGAGACCCTGGAAGTCGCCGATGCCGTCGCCATTGGCGTCGAGGAACCGGCCTACCGAAAGGCAATAAATGATGGCATTTTTATACCAGAGGTCGTTGAACATGCGGGGCGTCGAAACGATGAATCGTTGAGAGGAACGGCTATGTCGGAGCTGAAATGGTGGCAACGTGGTGTCATTTACCAGATTTATCCGCGCTCGTTTCAAGACAGCAACGGTGACGGCATAGGCGATCTGCCGGGCATCGCCGCGCGCCTGGGATATATCGCCGCGCTCGGGGCCGATGCTGTCTGGATTTCGCCTATCTATCCGTCTCCCATGGCCGACTTCGGTTACGACGTCGCCAATTACTGCGATATCGACCCCATGTTCGGCACGCTTGCCGAATTCCAGCAATTGGTGGACCACGCCCATCGTCTCGGCCTCGAGGTCCTGCTCGACTTCGTGCCGAATCACACGTCTAACCAGCATCCCTGGTTCGAGCTGAGCCGCTCGTCGCGCGATAATCCGAAGCGCGACTGGTACCTTTGGCGCGATCCGGCACCCGACGGAGGGCCGCCAAACAATTGGCTGAGCAGAATGGGCGGCTCGGCGTGGGAGTGGGACGAATCGACCGGGCAGTACTACTATCACGCGTTTTTACGCGAGCAGCCCGACCTGAATTGGCGCAATCCGGAAGTGCGCCGCGCCATGGACGACGTGCTGCGTTTCTGGCTCGATCGCGGCGTGGACGGATTCCGTGTCGATGTACTTTGGTTGCTGATCAAGGACGCGCAGTTTCGCGACAATCCGCCTAACTCCGGCTACCGGCCCGGTGAGCCCGAACATCACCGGCTATTGCAGACTTACACTGAGGATCAGCCAGAAGTGCACGACATCGTGCGCTCGATGCGTGCCACGCTCAGCGAATATGGCGAGAAGGTGTTGATTGGCGAAATCTATCTGCCCATTGCTCAGCTGATGACGTATTACGGGCCGAACGGCGAGGGTGCCGATATGCCGTTCAACTTTCAGTTGCTCAACGCGGCCTGGCGCGCGGGTGATATCGCCCGCTCGATACGGGATTACAACAGCGCGTTGCCCGAACATGCCTGGCCGAACTGGGTGCTCGGCAACCACGACAATCCCCGTGTCGCATCGCGCATCGGTGCGCAGCAGGCGCGCGTGGCGGCCGTGTTGCTGCTGACACTGCGCGGCACCCCGACACTGTATTACGGTGATGAAATCGGTATGACCGACGGTCGTATTCCGCCCGATGCGATTCGCGATCCGGCGGAACTGCGGCAACCCGGAATCGGGCAGGGGCGAGATCCGGAGCGTACGCCGATGCAGTGGGACGGTTCGCTGCCCAACGGCGGATTTACGACCGGTCGGCCTTGGTTGCCGGTTGGCACGACGACGAGTGTTCGAGCGCAAGAGGGCGACGCGTCGAGCCTGTTGTCGCTCTATCGTCGCCTGCTCGAGTTGCGACGCAGCCACGCGGCGCTTGTGCGGGGCACGATAGCGAACGTGGCTGCACAGGGCGATGTGCTGACTTACGAACGGAGCCACGACGATGAGCGGCTCTTGATTGCGTTGAATATGGGCCGCGAAGATGCCACGGTATCCGCACACGGTGGCGTCGTGTTGCTATCGACGCTTGCCGGCCGAGACGGTCAGCCGCTTCAAGAAGGCGTCAATCGGCTTTCGGCCGGCGAAGCATTTGTCGCGGCTGTGTGAACGCTTGAATTGCAACCGCTATCCGGCTCCACATATCATTCATCATTCGCCAGCCGTCCCGTGAGAGTGATCGACCAATGGAAAAAAGAGAAACTTGATGCCGAGCCTCGAGCGAACGCGATCGACCCGGGTCGTCGATGCTGTCTGGCGCATGGTACTTCGCCTCGGATTCCGGCTGGCTCGTATCTGGTGGCACGTTCGACGGCCTCATCACGAGGGTGCGCTCGTAGCGGTCTACGTCGGCGGGGCGCTCCTGCTCGTGAAGCCATCGTACCGGGCCGAGTGGGGCTTTCCCGGCGGCAGTCTCGACCCAGGCGAGGCGCCCGACGCGGCGGCGCGGCGCGAAATGCAGGAGGAGCTGGGCCTCTCGGTGGACGCATTGTCGCCCGCGGGCATCGTCCGCGGTACGTGGGACGGGCGAATAGACCACGTGCATTTTTTTGAACTGCACCTCGATCGCCTACCCGCGCTGCGGCTCGATAACCGTGAGATCGTCGCCGCGCAGCTGGCGTCCCCGGAGGAATTGACTGGCATCGCGCTGACGGGGGCAGTCGCTGCATTTATCGGCAGCAGTCGATGAAGATGCTTCGAACCGTGTTCAGGCCACATTGCCGCGAAGCCGGAGCGGTGTCTGAACACGGTATGGGCTTACATCATTTCAACCAACCCTTGATGCGTTCAACCATGACGTTCGTCGATATCCCGTAGCGGTCATGCAGCGTCGGCAGCGCCCCGGCATCGAGGAACGCGTCCGGAAGCGCGATCTGCCGGAACGGGCACGATACGCCGGCTCGCATCAGTTCCGCCGCCACCGCTTCCCCAAGCCCACCGACGACGGTATGGTTTTCAGCCACGACAACCATGCGTCCACTGCGCCGGGCTTCCCGCACGATGGTCTCGGTGTCGAGCGGCTTGATGGTCGGCACATGCAGCACGGCGGCCCCGATGTTGTCCTTTTCGAGTGCGCGAGCGACCTCGAGCGAGCGCATCGTCAGAATGCCTGAGGCGATCAGCAGCACATCGTTGCCGTCGCGTAGCATTTTCGCCTTGCCGAGCTCGAACCGGTAATCGTATTCGTCGAGCACGGCCGGCACGTTGCCTCGTAGCAGACGCGCATAGACAGGCCCCTTATGCGCGGCGATGGCGGGCACCATTTGCTCGATGTCCAGCGCGTCGCAAGGATCGATGACCGTCATATTGGGCATCGCGCGCATGAGCGCGAGATCTTCGGCCGCCTGATGACTCGGACCGTAGCCCGTGGTCAAACCGGGCAGGGCGCAGACCAGCTTCACATCGAGGTTGTCCTCGGCGATCGTCTGATGGATGAAGTCGTAGGCGCGGCGCGTCGCGAAGACGGCATACGTCGTTACGAACGGCTGCGCGCCTTCGTGCGCGAACCCCGCGGCCGCGCCCATCAGCAACTGTTCCGCCATTCCCATTTGGTAGTAGCGCTCGGGAAACGCCTTGGCGAAGAGGTGCAGATCGGTGTACTTGCCCAGATCGGCCGTCATACCGATCACATTCGCCTTGTCGCGCGCCAGTTCGACCAGCGCATGCCCGAACGGCGCGGAGCGGGTCACCTGTCCCTCGCCCGCGATGGACGCAATCATCGCCGACGTCTTCAGACGCGGCTTGTCTGCCACGGTGTTCATGCTTTTCTCCCTGCGTCGAGTGCCTGAAGCGCGAGCTTCCACTCATGCTCGTCGACGCGAATGAAATGGTTCTTCTCCCGTTGCTCGAGAAACGGCACGCCGCACCCCATGCGCGTATCGCAGACGATGATGCGCGGTTGCGGTTCGGCATGCGCGCGGGCATTGTCGAATGCGCGCTTCACGGCGTCGATGTCGTTGCCGTCGATTCGTTGCACGAACCAACCGAACGCCGCGAGTTTGTCGACGAGCGGCTCGAATGCCATGATCTGCGTGGACGGGCCGTCTGCCTGCTGGTTGTTGACGTCGACGATCGCGATCAGGTTGTCGAGCTTCCAATGCGCGGCGGACATGATGCCTTCCCAGATCGCGCCTTCATCGAGTTCGCCATCCGAGAAAAGCGTATAGACGACGGCATCGGAGCCCTTGCGCTTCAACCCGAGGCACCGTCCGACCGCAATCGTCAGGCCTTGTCCGAGCGACCCCCCCGACATTTCCATGCCGGGCGTATAGCTCGCCATTCCCGACATCGGCAGGCGGCTGTCGTCGCTTCCGTAGCTCTCGAGCTCATGAGCGGGCAAGATGCCGGCTTCGAAAAGCGCGGCGTAGAGCGCGATCGCGTAGTGCCCGTTGGAGAGCAGGAAGCGGTCTCGTCCGTCCCAATCGGGATCGTCCGCGCGATAGCGCATCGCGCCGAAGTAGGCGACTGCGAGGACATCGGCGATATCCAGTGCCTGGCCGATGTAGCCTTGACCTTGGACCTCGCCCATCAACAGCGCATTTCTGCGGATCCGCCAGGCGCGTTCCGCGAGCGGCACGGCCTCCGGTGTAATTTGACTGCTCATGTTCTCTCCTGTGATCAGCCGATGAAATGACAAGCTGGCTCAGCGATTGACGGATCGGGGCACGAGGAAAACCAGCAAGGCGCCGAGCGTCACGGCCAGCGAAATGAAAACGAGGCCAGCCGTGGACTTGCCTGTCAAATCGTTGAGCCAGCCTACGATCGCAGGCGAAAAGAAGCCCGCGAGATTGGCAAAGCAGTTGACCGCGGCAATCCCCGCGGCGGCGGACACGCCACCCAGCATCGCGGTGGGCAACGACCAGAATTGGGACGACGCCGCGAGAATGCCCGCGGATGCAACGCACAGGCAGACGATCGATGCGCCCACACTGCCGAGCAGCGGCAGCGACGCGAAGCCGGCCGCCGCGATCAGCATTGGGACCGCGAGGTGAAAGCGGCGTTCTCTGAAACGGTCCGCGCTGGCGCCGATCAACGGCAACGCGACGATCGCGCAGAGGTAAGGCACTGCGGTGAAGAGCCCCACCCACAGCGGATCGGCCACGCCGGCTTTACGAATGATGGTCGGCAGCCAGAACGTGAGCCCGTACTGACCGAGCACGACGCAAAAGTAGATCGCAGCCATGAGCCACAAGCGGCGATCGCGCACGAATGCACGGATCGAGAGGTGGGCGACTTTTTGCGCGTTATCGCTGGATACGTTGCGGGCGAGCACGGCCTTTTCCGTGTCGGTCAGCCACTTCGCTTGCTGGATACCGTCGTCGAGATAGAAGAGGATCGCGATCCCCAGCACGAGCGACGGCAGTGCCTCGAGCAGGAACAGCCATTTCCAGCCGGACATCGCAAGCGAGCCCTGCAACGAATGCAGGATCCAGCCCGAAAGCGGGCCGCCGAGAATGCCGGCCAGCGGGATCGCCATGAAGAACAACGACAGTGCCTTCGCCCGCCGCTCGGAGGGGAACCAGTACGTCATATAGAGAATGACGCCCGGTGCGAACCCCGCCTCTGCAACGCCGAGCAGGAACCGGAGCCCGTAGAACGCCGCGGGCGACTTCACGAAGACGAAGCTCGCGGAAATGACCGCCCAGGTCAGCATGATGCGCGCGAGCCATTTGCGGGCACCGACGCGGTGAAGGATCAGATTGCTCGGCACCTCGAATAGAAAGTATCCGAGGAAGAAGATCCCCGCGCCCATGCCGTAGATCGTTTCGCTGAAGCGGAGCTCGTTGAGCATCTGCAGTTTGGCGAACCCTACATTGACGCGATCCAGGTACGCACCGAGATAGCACAGCATCAGGAACGGTATCAGGCGACGACCCACTTTCGCGTAGGTCTTCGCTTCGAAATCTCGCGCGTCGTAACGCGGCGCTACGCCGTCCGTGACGGACGCGTCGGTGTACTTCATTCTCATGTTTTGTCTCCTGCCATGGCTCCGGTTCATCCGGATGTCGGCGGTTCGATATAGGCTTGGCTCAGTGAATCAGCATGCCGCCGTTCACATCGAGCGTGATGCCGGTCAAGTAGCCCGACAGGTCGCTGATCAGAAAAAGGCAGGCATTGGCGACATCGGCAGCGTCGCCGAGCCGGCCCAACGGAATGCCCTTGATGATTTCCGTGCGCATGTCGGGCGTGAGCTTGTCGCCTGTTATGTCGGTTTGTATGAGGCCCGGCGTGATTGAATTCACGCGGATGCCGTTGGCGCCGAATTCCCGTGCCATGGCCTTGGCAAGGCCGAGCACACCGGCTTTCGCCGCGCTGTAGTGGGGGCCGCCAAAGATGCCGCCGCCCCGTTGCGCGGAAACGGACGACATGCAGACGATGCTGCCGCCGCCTTGTTCCCTCATCGCGGGGATGACGGCCTGCGACATGTACAACGTGCCGCGTAGATTCACGTCGACGATCGCATCGAAATTCTCGGCCGAGATCTCCAACGTGCGCACCGGCTGGGTGATGCCCGCGTTGTTCACGAGTCCGTCGATTCGTCCGTAGTGCTCGAACGTTGCGCGCGCAGCGGCGACACACGCTGCTTTGTCGGTCACATTGCAGGCTAAACCGAGATGTCCTTCGCCGAGCTCCGCGGCGGCCGACTTCGCATCTGCCTCGCGCAAATCGAGCACGACGACTCGCGCGCCTTGCGCCGCGAGCGCACGGGCGGTGGCTTTACCTATGCCGCGCGGGGATGCGGCGCCGGTCACCATGACGATCTTGTTCTCGAGCAACATCGTTTGTCTCCAATTGAACGATGGCTGGAGTTTCGGTGTTGGGAGCGCACGCATCAACGCGGTATCGCTCAACATCGATTGAGAAATATTCAGGTGAGGCGATGATGCATCGCATCATCGGCAGCGGGCGATCGCCGCGCCATGCTGTGCGATCAGCTGGCGGCGCGCTGAGTGTCCATCCATGCGAGGAATCGCTCGACACGGGGCAAATCCGCGTTCTGCGACGGGTAGACCAGATGATGGGCACTGACCTCGACGGCGAAGCTTTCGTCGAACACGGGCACCAGCACGCCTTCCTTGATGCGCACGGAGGCGAGCATCAGCGATTCAAGTGCGATGCCGAGCCCCATGGCGGCTGTCTCGAGCGACATGTATGAACGGTCATACGAAAAATCGAAGGTCTTGTGCGCGGCGGAGACACCGGTTCTGCCGAACCATTGATTCCATTGCACGAGCGGCGTTTCCGAATAGATCAGCCTGCAGTTCAGCAGATCGTCAGGCTTGCTGACCGGGTATTGTTCGAGATAGCGAGGCGACGCGAGCGGCGCGATGAACTCGCCGCGCAGCGTCTTGATCTCGAGGTTCGTCCAATTGCCGTAACCGTGCCGGATGTCGATGTCGTAATAGCCATTCGAAAACGACACGTTCTCATACGAGCAGGCGAGATTGAGCTGGATATCGCCGTTGGCTTCCTGGAACGACGCGAGCCGCGGCAGCAGCCACATGAGGCCGAAGCTCGGACTTGAATGCACCCGTAGTATTTCCAGCCCCTTGACGTTCGACGCTCGTTCCGTTGCGCGGCTCAGATCGGCGAGCGAGCCCGTGACATCGGACAGATAGCGTTTGCCCGTAGGGGTCAATACCAAGCCCCGTCCCGATCTGACGAACAAGTCCCGCCCAATCATCGATTCGAGGTTGCCTATCTGGTGGCTCACGGCCGAGGCGGTCAATCCGAGCTCTTCCGCGGCGCGATTCACGCTGCCTGTGCGCGCGACGCTTTCGAACGCGAGGATCGCTTTGAGAGGGGGGATACGCATAGTTAAATTTTTTTCAGTCGCAGTTGAACGAAACCGCCTTGTCCGGGAAGCGCGGGCACTGCCATGCTGGAAACACTTTGCGCGAAGCAGGCAGCGTGCAATCCCTGAAGATGAGTTGCCGAAGTGGCAGTTACGACGAATATAGCGCGCTCCGGGATGTTGCACGATGCGGCGCAGTAAAAACACGAGAAGTTACGGAGACACGCATGTCGGAATACTTGTTGTCCGCGCGTTCGATCGAGAAGCGCTTTGGACCGACGACTGTGTTGCGCGGATTCGACCTGTCGGTCGCGCGCGGCGAGGTCCACGCATTCCTCGGCGGCAACGGCGCCGGCAAGTCGACTTTCATCAAGATCGTCTCCGGGCAACATCAGCGCGACAACGGCGCTATCGAGTTCGAGGGTAGACCCATTGGAACCTCCATCACGGCGGATGTCGATCCGGGCGCCATTGCGGTCGTCAATCAGGAACTGGCCTTGTTGCCGCATCTTTCCGTCGCGGAAAACATTGCGTTGCCGCGGCTTCGGCGCGGCGCGCGCACATACAGCGAACGCATCGCGAGAGCGATGGCCACCGATGCGTTATCGCTCATCGATCCACAATTCGCTCATGAGTCGGTCGATCGTCTCGTCGGCGATCTGACGCTGCACGAGCGCCAACTCGTCGAAATCGCGCGGGCACTGAGCTCGGGCGCGAAACTGCTGCTGCTCGACGAACCCACGGCGAACTTGACGGCCGCGGAGACGGCGCGGCTTTTTTCGGTGGTGCGTCGCCTCATTGCCGAGACGGGACTCGCTGTGTTGTTCGTCTCGCACCGCATGCGTGAGATCCGGCAGGTTGCCGATGTCTGCACCATCATTCGCGATGGCAAGACGGCCGTCGACCGCGCGAAGCTCACATCGATCAGCGATCGCGACATTGTGGAATCGATGGGCCAGTTCATGACAACGGACGGGCCAGCAAAAGACTCGACCCAGCGTGCTTCGCATCCCAGTGCATCGCGCACCGTTGCGAGCACTGGTGCCGGTGTTCCGCTGCTGAGTCTGAGAAGGGCGGATGTTCGCCTGGATGTCTACCCCGGTACGATCGTGGGCCTCGCCGGAGCGCCGGCTGGCCCGGCGCGTCTTATCGATGCGTTGGCCGGGCTTGCGGCGCCTGGCGAATGGGAGCTGTTGCGCGCGGGCAAGCCGCTGCACTATGCAAGCACGTCCGCGGCCGCGCGGGACGGCGTCGGCTTCATTTCGGGAGACCGCGCAGACAGGGGCATCCTGCATAGCCTGCCCATCGTCGACAATCTGAGCGCAGCGGAGCGCGTCGTTCGCGGCCGGTCTTTCGCACGGCGTGCGGAGGCGGCCCACGGCGCGCAACTGCTCGAAACGTTGAATATTCGCGCGGGCTCGCTTTGGGACCTGCCCGCAACACTGAGCGGCGGCACACAGCAAAAGCTGCTCGTCGCCCGCTGGCTGATGCTCAATCCCACACTGCTGGTGCTCGACGAGCCCACGCGCGGCGTGGACATTCGCACCAAGCGAGAAATCTATGGGCTGGTCCGCCGATTGGCGGAACGCGGCTGCGCTGTCGTCTGGTGGTCTACCGAATATGTCGAGCTCGTCGAACTGTGCGACGTGGTGCTCGCTTTCGATCTGAACGGACAGCCGACCAAGGTGCTCGAGCACGCCGACATCGACGAATCGACGCTCGCCGACGCAACAGGCATGGCTGCCTGAGCGAGCGAACCGCGAGCAAACCGCGAGCGCATCATTTCCACTCAGGAGACATTATGAAGACGCTGCCACAAGCGATCTCGGCCGAACGCGAACCGCCTTCGAAAACGAGGCGACGGATCGTGTCGAGTTACCGAACGGAAATCGCGATAGCGATCGCCATCGTGGTCATCGAACTCGCGGTCGGCATGATCGTGCCGGCGGCGCTGTCGGTCGGTAACCTCGCCAACGTCACGCAAGCGGCCGCACCGCTCGCGATCATGTCGTTCGGCGTGCTGCTGGTGATCATCACAGGCGGCATCGATCTGTCCGTGGGCTCGGTGTTCTCGTTGACCGGAATGGTCACGGGGCTCGCCATGGCGCACGGTTGCGGCGCCCTCGTGAGTTCTCTCGCGGGACTCGGTATCGGACTGATCGTCGGCGCCGTCAACGGCGCACTGGTGACGTTCGTCGGGCTCGCGCCGTTCGTTGTGACGTTGAGTACTTATGCGATCGCGGGCAGCTTGTCGTTCATCGTCACGGACGGCCATTCGTTGCCCATCTCCGACCCGAATTACTGGCTGCTGAATTCGGGAACTATCGTTCCCGGGATTCCGAACTATGCGCTTTGGTGTGTGTTGCTGCTTCTGAGCATCGAACTCGGACTGAACAAGCTCGTCGCGGGCCGCTGGCTTTATGCGGTAGGCAGCAGCAGTTCGTCGGCACGAGCGATCGGCATTCCCGTCAACCGCATCCGCCTTTGCGCCTACTTGCTGTCGGGCCTGCTGGCGTCGTGCGCCGGCATCCTCAGCATTTCGTATATCAGCAACGCCGAGGCAACGGCGGGATCGAGCCTCATGCTGCAGGCGATCGCGGCGGTCGTGATCGGCGGCGCAAGCCTGTTCGGCGGAACGGGCTCGGCGATCGGCGCGTTACTCGGCGCGCTGATGATCACGATCATCCAGAACGGCGCGAACCTCATCGGCGTCAACAGCTTCTGGCAGGGCACCGTCACGGGAATCGTCATTCTCATTGCGGTCCTCGTCGACCGCGTGACCAAAGCGCGGCGCTAAGCCGAATCACATCGATAAAAGGAGACATGATGTCTACACCCGATCGCAATTCGAACATGTTTGGCCGGGGCCCGAAGTTCGTCATGCGGCTGATGCTGGCTGCAGCCGTTGCCGCTGCCTCGTCGGCCACGCCGCAGCTCGCCCTCGCGCAGAGCAAGCCCACGGTAGCGTATATCGCGCCGTCGCTCGATATTTCATATTGGCAGTGGGTGGCCTATGGCGTGAAGCAGCGTGCGCAGGAACTGGGCATGAACTACGTCGAGTTCACCTCGGAAAACTCTCCCGCAAAGCAGATGGACAATGTGCGCACTGCATTGACGCGCGGCGTGAGCGCGATCGTGATGGGCCCGGTTAGCTCCACCAGTACGCCGCCCGTGCTGCGTTTGCTCAAATCTCAATCGGTGCCCGTCGCATTTGCCGGCATCGGGCCGCAGTCAGGGCAGACCGACTACACATCGGCGGTCACCGCAAACAACTACGAAACCGGAAAGGCCGAGGGCGCATACGTATGCAAGCTCGCAAAGGAACGCGGCGGCAATAAGGTGGCCATGCTGTCGCTGCCACAGGATCGCGAGAACGCGCAGAAATACATGAAGGGCGCGCAGCAATCGTTCAAGAGCGATGGATGCGAACTGGTACAGGTGCTTGAGACGCATGGCCTGACCGTCAACGAGGCGGTAGCCCAGGCCAACGATATCCTCACTGCGCACCCCGACGTGAAGGCGATCTACGGCATGTACGACGAAGCGGCGACCGGCGCCGCCAAGGCCTTGCAAACGCGCGGCCTCACCGGTAAGGTCGCCGTCGTGACGGCCGACGGCAGCCCGACCACGATCCGCCTGCTGCGCGACGGCGCGATTCAGGGAATATTCCTGCAGGAGGCCGTGGGCCAAGGTATCGATGCGACCAGTCAGGTATTCAACGCGCTCAACCACAAACCGACCACGCAGGACCTTGCGCTCAAGGAACCGCTTGTGACGCGCGAGACGATCGACAGTCCCGAGGCGCGAGCGACGGTGAAGCGCGTGTACCCGCCGTCCGCGGGGAACTACTAACGCGAACTGAAGCAAGTGGGCGTGCCCGCCGCGCGATGCCTGGCGGGCGCGCTTTCCTTAAACGACATTCGGCTCGGAAAACGCCATGGACAATCTGCCCATCATCGATCCGCATCACCATCTCTACGATCTCAAAACCGGCCGCTATCCTTGGTTGCAGGGACCGATGCTCGAACGTGTTTTCGGCGACTATTCCGCGATTCGCCGAGACTACCTGATCGAGGATTTTCTCGACGATATCCGGAATCAGAACGTCGTCAAATCCGTTCATCTGCAAGTGGAATACGATCACAACGACCCCGTTGCCGAAACGCGCTGGTTGCAAAGCGTAGCCGACAAGCATGGATACCCGCACGGTATCGTTGGATTCGCGGACCTTGCGTCGCGCGATGTCGAATCGATCATCGAGGCACACTGCGCATTCCCCAACGTCAAGGGCATTCGCCAATGCCTGAATTTTCATCGCGATCCGGTCAAGACCTTTATCGACCACCCGCATTTGATGAGCGACAGCCAGTGGCGCCGCGGGTACGGTTTGCTGAGGCAATATGGGCTCTCATTCGATTTGCAGCTTTATTACACGCAGATGGAAGAGGCGAGCGCGCTCGCGCGCGATTTCCCTGATACGCAGATCGTGCTCAATCACACCGGAATGCCGGTAGATCGCGCGCCGGAGGAAATCGGGGCGTGGAAAAAGGCGATGAGGACGCTGGCGGGCGCGCCGAACGTTGCTTGCAAAATTTCGGGGTTGGGTATGGGCGACTGGAAGTGGACCGTGGAGAGCATTCGCCCGTTCGTGCTCGACGCGCTGGACGCATTCGGCGTCGAGCGTTGCATGTTTGCGTCGAACTTCCCGGTCGACAAGCTGTTCAGCAGCTACGATGATCTCTTTGATGCCTTCAAGTCGATTACACGCGACTTTTCAGCGGCGGAGCGCGCCGCGCTCTTCCACGACAACGCCGCCCGTGTGTACCGTCTTTGAGCCCGGCGTCGAGCGGTCTTACCGGCAGGCCAACAGCCAATCGCGAAACGCTGCGACGGACGGCAGCTCCGATTTATGGGCGGGATAGGCGAAGTAATAGCGCATCCCACTTGAGTAGGGCGAATCGAACGGCACAACGAGTTTTCCTGACTCGAGCTCATCTTCGATGAGGCATCGGGCCACGAGGCCGACTCCGATGCCCGTTGCGACTGCCTGAATCAAATGCGAGGTCAATTCGAAGATGGGCCCGGGGCGCAGGGTGCGTCCCCGGACCTTGCATGCATCGAACCATTCGCGCCAGATGTTCGGCCGGGTGGCGACGCGCAGCAGCAACAGCGAATCGACGTCCCGGGCCGATTTGATCGGGTGCCGCCGTAGCAGATCGGGACTGGCGATAAGCGCGAGCTCTTCTTCGAGCAGGCAGTGAGAGGTCAGCCCCGGCAGGTCGTTATCGCTGACGCCGATCACGGCATCCATGCCCGCCGTTTCCAGATCGAGCTGGCCGATTCTCGAATGCATATTGACGACGACGCTGGGATGGGCTGCATAAAACGAATGCAGGCGCGGCATCAGCCAGCGCGCGCCGAAGGTGGGCAGCACCGCGAGGTTCAGGTTCCCGCCGCCCGACCGATACGCAATGGCCTGCAACGTCGCGTTGCGTATCGACGCAATCGCCGCGCCCACCTCGCGCATATACATCCGGCCAGCATCGGTCAATACGATCCGGCGCCCCTTGCGTAGAAAAAGCCGGACATCGAGCAGCGCCTCGAGGGCCTGTACCTGGCGGCTGACGCCACTTTGCGTCAACGAGAGTTCTTCCGCCGCCCGCGTATAGCTTTGGTGCCGGGCCGAAGCCTCGAACGCCAGCAGCAGAGACATCGATGGAGTCAACGTGCGCGGATTCATTCATAAAACTCATGTAAGACCGCAAGACAATACACTTTTTCCGGTGCTGGAAGCAATCTAGACTTGGGATCCATGACTTATATGCCGTCGTTCGACGCGTCGACGATGCTGTGCGATGCCGGCCGACGGTCTTCGGGAGCCCCATGATTCCGCGTCTCGATCGCCTGCCCCAGAGCGGCAGCCTCTATCTGGACTTTGCAACGGAGCTGCGGATGCACGGCTTCGAGGGAGACATCCGCGACAGCTACGGCAGTCGCGCCGCGCTGGCCACGGATAACTCGGTCTATCAGATACTCCCTGCGCTCGTCGTGTTTCCGGCGACCCGAGAGGATCTGGTCAGGATCGCGCGCCTCGCGTCGAATCCGCGTTTTCACGCGCTGCGTCTTTTCCCGCGGGGCGGCGGCACGGGGACGAACGGGCAATCGCTCGGCGATGGTGTGGTGGTCGACCTGTCGCGCCACATGAATCGCATTCTCGAGATCAACGTCGAAGAGCGCTGGGCGCGAGTCGAAGCCGGCGTCGTCAAAGACCAGTTGGAAGCGGCGCTGGAGCCGCACGGCCTTTTTTTCGCGCCCGAGCTTTCGACGTCGAACCGAGCCACCCTCGGCGGCATGATCAACACCGACGCGAGCGGGCAGGGCTCATGCCGGTACGGCAAGACGCGCGATCATGTGCTCGAACTGGTCACCGTGCTGACCGACGGGACCGTCTGGACTTCCGCTTCGATCGACGACGAAACGCTGGCGGACATCAGCGCGCGCGACGATCTGGTCGGATGCGTGCATCGAACGGTGGACGACATCCAGAAGCGCGATGCCGCACTGATTCAACAGCACTTTCCGACGCTGAATCGCAGCCTGACCGGATACGATCTGGCTCACATTCGCGATAGCCGCGGCCGGTTCGATCTGAACAGCATTCTCTGCGGTTCGGAGGGCAGTCTCGGCCTCGTCTGCGAAGCCAAGGTCAACTTGCTCCCCATTCCGAAGTTTACGGCGCTGATCGTGGTGGGCTACGCCAGCTTCGATGCGGCGCTGCGCGATGCGCCGCGGCTCTTGAAGATCGATGCGGCCTCGATCGAGACCATCGATTCGGTCGTGCTGCGTCTGGCTCGCGAAGACAACACCTGGCCGGCAATCCGACGGTTCTTTCCCGATGCCGCCGCGCCGCTTGAAGCGGTGAATCTGGTCGAGTTCACCGCCCACGATCTCGATACGCTCGAAGCGACGCTCAGCGCGGGCGTTGCTTTACTGGGCGGTTCGGACGACGCGCGCGGCGTGTTGGGCCATGCGGTCGCGAACGGCCATGCTGAAGTGGGGAAAATCTGGGCCATGCGCAAGCGCGCGGTCGGCCTGTTGGGGCGCCTTCGAGGCGAGGCGCGCCCGATTCCGTTCGTGGAGGACACCGCGGTGCCTCCCGAGCACCTCGCCGACTACATCGCCGAGTTCCGCGCGCTGCTCGACCGCAGGGGACTCGTCTACGGGATGTTCGGGCACGCCGATGCGGGCGTCCTGCACGTGCGTCCGGTTATCGATATGAAGGACCCCGCGCAGGAGGGCCTGATACGTGCGATTACCGACGACGTGGTGGCGTTGACTCGGAAATATGGCGGCGTACTGTGGGGCGAGCATGGCAAGGGCTTGCGTTCGGAATATGCGCCGGCGTTCTTCGGCCCGCTGTATTCGCGGCTGCAGCAGATCAAGGCCGCGTTCGATCCGCGCAACCAGCTCAATCCGGGCAAGATCGCGACCCCGCCGGGACAGGCGCTGACGCGTCTCGATGAAGTCCCGACGCGAGGGCAACGCGACCGCGTCATACCGCTTGTATTGCGCCGCTCTTTCCCGGATGCGCTGCATTGCAACGGCAACGGGGCCTGTTTCAATTTCTCGCCCGACGACGCAATGTGTCCTTCCTGGAAAGCGCTGCGCGATCGCCGTTTTTCCCCGAAGGGCCGCGCATCGCTGTTGCGTGAATGGCTCTATTTGATCAGCGAGCGCGGACAGGCACATCATCTCGATGGGCGCGTGCCCGGCAATTTGCGGCGCATCGCCTCGCTGCCGCAAAAAATCCGCAACACGCGTGCGTTCCGCCGGGGCGAGTACGACTTCTCGCATGAGGTCAAAGAGGCGATGGATACCTGCCTGGCCTGCAAGTCCTGCGCGGGCCAATGTCCCGTCAAGGTCGACGTGCCCGCGTTTCGCGCCAAATTTCTGGCCGCCTACCACACGCGCTACCTGCGCCCGGCCAGAGACTGGGTGCTCGCCTGTCTAGAACCGGCGTTGCCCTGGATGGCCAAGGTTGCTCGGCTCGTGAATGCGATCCTGGCCAGCTCCGCGGGCCAATGGTCGCTGCGTGGTATCGGCCTCGTCGGCATTCCAACGCTGAGCGGTGTCGATCTGGCCGCCGAGGCGAGGCGCGGCGGCTTCGCGACGGCAACGCCCGAGCGCATCGCAGCCGCGCAAGCCCGTGGGCTGCGGACTGTCGTCGTCGTGCAGGACACGTTCACCAGTCATTTCGAAACGGGGCTCGTCGTCGACGCATTGCGCCTCATGGCGAAGCTCGGCTTTCATCCGCTGTTGGCGCCGCTATTACCGAACGGGAAGCCTTTGCATGTGCACGGGTTTCTCGACCGGTTCCGCCGTACCGCGCAACGAAACGTTCAAATGCTCGAGCGCCTCGAAACGGCGGGAGCGCCGCTGGTCGGTATCGATCCGGCGATGACGTTGGTGTATCGCTCGGAGTACAAGGAGGCCCTGGGCGAAGCGAGCGTGCCCCGGGTCCATCTGCTGCAGGAGTGGTTAGCCGAAGCGCTCGGATCCGGGACTCGCGCTGTCGCGCAGGATGGCGAGGCCTACGTGCTGCTTGCGCATTGCACCGAGCGCACGAACGCGGCGAATGCGATGGATGACTGGAAGCGGGTTTTCGCGGTTTTCGGCGCCCGGTTGAATGTGTTGTCGACGGGTTGCTGTGGAATGTCCGGCACCTACGGCCATGAGGCGCGCAACCGCGCGACCTCGGAGACGATTTACGCCATGAGTTGGGGGCCCGCCGTGGCGCGGCACGCGGCAGGCGGCAGACTGATGGCGTCCGGCTATTCCTGCCGCTGCCAGGTGAAGGCGGTTGACGCAGCGGAGCTGACGCATCCGCTGCAAGTGTTGCTCCGATTGCTCGACGCCGGACCGAGCGTGCTCAATTCAGCGTCTTCGACTTCTTCCCGGCGCGTGACGGCGGCTGGCACATGACGCACGCGCGGGCGCGGGGCAGATCGTGCTTATAGGAGACGAACTTGCCTTTGCACCGGCAGCAGGGATGCATATCGAGGATGCCGCCTTTGAAAAAGCGTACGAGCGTCCAGGCGCGCGTCAAGTCGAGATGCACATCGAGTCCGCCGCGCGTGCAATGCTCGCGGTAGAGGCGGTAACCCTTGGTGAGCGCATCGACGTGCGAACAGCTCGCTTCGTTTCTAAGAAAGGTGTACGTGTGGTAGAAGAGCGACGAATGAATGTTGGCCTGCCATGTCATATACCAATCGGCAGAGGAGGGCAGCATGCCCTTCGGCGGCGACTCGTCCTTGACCTCGCGATAAATGCGAATCAGTCGGTCGCGCGAGAGCGTCAGTTCCGATTCGAGCACCTGCATGCGGGCGCCCAGCTCAATCAACGCGACGGCGCGCGACACTTCCCGCGCTTCTTCGATCAGGCTCATCTTCGGCATGGCGTGCTCCGTTGGTCGGTCAGCTGAATTGCCTGGCAGGCTGTGCGGCCAGCAAAATGGCAGCATGCATCGCGCTCAGATCGCGGCCGGTATCGGTCGTTGCCAGAGCCGAGAGCATCGCGGCGTCATCGAACCGGATGTCGCAGACCAGGTCTTCGCTCTGGGCAAGCCTGACCGTTTGTGAAGGCGACAGCATCTGGATCAGGTTGGCCATCTGCGCCGACAAGCCCAGCCGAAACATGCCCTCGGCGAAATCATCGTTGAGCATGTGCTGCGCGAGCATCAGATACGAGATGTTGAATTCGCGCATCGATTCGAGCGTTTCGCGATCGTTCACTGTTTGCCTCTTCAGCGGGGGGCGGGTCGCACGACATTTGCCTGCACTGCTTCGAGGGACCTTCGGGCCGTGCGTGCGGTGAACGGAAGTATTGTTCAGATCGTTCGCGCTACCAATCAGCCACGGCGGAAGATTCTGTCGTCCGGACTACGCCCGCTGTCGGCGTTTTCCTACGTGGGCCGCTGCTCAGTGCGCGAGCACGCGCAGTCCATGCGCCAGATGTCCCACGGGCGCGGCCAGGAGCGGCCGGGCGACCCAACAGGCTGCCGCCCACGCCAGTGCGACCACGAGCAGATCGCAGCGCCCGCTCTTCCACCAGTTCAGCGAATGGCGCCTGAATATCCAAGGCACGCCGAGCGGATTGGGCCAGTCCGCAACGAGATGCATGAGGCCGCCGCACGCGAACCCGAACAGCGGCGCGGCGACGGGATGTGCATGGCCCAGCGAGCGATAGGCCAGGAGGAGGGCGGCAATCCATCCGACCCCCCAATGCGTGGCGGTGCGATGCGTGATCCAAAGCCGCCGGCTGCGGCTCCACCACGCGATTTCGAGCCAATCGGGCGCGGTGCCGCCTGCGACGCCCGCCAGGCACGCGGCCAAGCTGCCGATATACCAGGGGCCCGCCGCGCCCGCTTGCGCGACGAGCACCGCTGCGATCACACCTGCTGCCCAACCGGTCAGATGGTGCGCACTGCGAGATGCCATAACGAGGACCTGCTCGGAAGCCAAAAGGAATGGGACGCTATCACGGATGGGGCGCAGCCGTCGACGGCTGCGCGCCGGGATGCCACCAAAAGCGGAGGTGCCAACCGCCGGCGCAGGCATGCTCGATGCGCGGCCGCCTGCATGCCGCCGCCGGAGTCCCTATCATGCGTATCGCCCAGATCGCGCCGTTGTACGAAAGCGTCCCCCCTCACGCATATGGCGCGACCGAGCGCATCGTCCATTACCTGACCGAAGCGCTCGTCGCGCGCGGCCACGATGTGACCCTTTTCGCGAGCGGCGACTCGCGCACGTCGGCCCACCTCGTGCCGAGCTGCGAGCGCGCGTTGTGGCGCGATCGCAATGTCTGGGATACGCAGGCTCACCATCTTCATCAACTCGGGCAATTGGCCCGGCGCGCGCACGATTTCGATATCGTGCATTTTCATGGCGAGCCGCTGCACTTTCCGCTCGCGCGTTATCTGCCTTGCCGCCATATCACGACGCTGCACGGCTTACTGTTGCCCAACGACCATGGCCCGCTGCTGCGTACCTTTGCCGACGTTCCGCTGGTCTCCATTTCGCGTTCGCAGCGCACTCCGTTGCCCTGGGCTCGCTGGCAGCGCACGGTCCACCACGGCATACCGCCCGACGAACTGCCGTATGCGGAGCGTGCTGGTGAGTATCTGCTGTTCATGGGCCGGATAACGCCCGGCAAGCGTCCCGATCTGGCAATCGAGATCGCCTGTCGTGCGGACGTCCCGCTCAAAATCGCCGCGGTGGTTCACGAAGGCGAGCGAGCCTATTTCCACGAGACGATCGAACCGCTCATCGCACGACATCGCCGCCATGTCGAATTCCTCGGCGAAGTCGGTGGCGAAGCGCGGGCCCGTCTGCTTTCCAATGCCCGCGCGCTGCTGATGCCGATCGATTGGGAGGAGCCGTTCGGTCTTGTGATCGTCGAGGCGATGGCCTGCGGCACGCCTACGATCGCGTTCCGTCGCGGTGCCATACCGGAGATTGTCGAAGACGGCCTGAACGGCCGCGTGGTCGACGACGTCGAAAGCGCCGTCGCTGCCGTTCACGCGATAGGCGACATCGACCGCCGCACGTGCCGTCGCGTATTCGACGAGCGTTTCACGGCACAGCGGATGACCGGCGATTATCTGAGCGTCTATGAAAGCCTGCTCGCCCGGCAGCCTTACACTCCCGCGAGCCCCTATTACGCCGGAGCCAGGGTGATGAGGCGGCCCGCCGGATAGGCGGGCCTCCGGTTATTTTTTCTGGCTACCGAGTTCCGCGCCCGTGGTGGGATCCACGGTGCGGTCTGACTGCTGGCGCTGCGCCATGGCCTCGAGCGCCGTACGCTCCGCATTGGACAGGACGACCGATGCCTTGCCATCGCCCCCATCCGCTGCCGCGGGCGGATTGGCGACGAGCCGCAGGCCATCGCCCCGATTCCACGGGCCTTCGATAGGCGCGTCGCCTTGCGACATCTTGTAGTAGACCTGCGCGAACTCGCTCGAGGGCGGACGTTTTCCCGGCGGGAAATTGCCCGTGATCGAATACAGCGCTTTCTCGAACGACTTCTGATGCGAGACTTCGCGCGTCATGAGAAAGCCCAGAGCATCGCGCACGCCCGGGTCGTCGGTCACGTTCATGAGGCGTTCATAGATAATTTTTGCGCGCGCCTCGGCGGCAATGTTCGAGCGCAGATCGGCGGTCGGTTCTCCGATCGTGTCGATGTAGGCCGCACTCCAGGGCACGCCGCCCGAATTCGTGAGCGCCGGACCCCCGCCGTAAAGCAGTTGCGTCACGTGGCTGTCATTGCCGGCGCCGTGGAGCTTGCGATAGCTCTCGGCTTGCGCATCGATGTTCTCGGCGAGCTCGCCTTTCGCACCGCGGTTCAGCATCGCGACGATCGAACCGATGATCTCGAGGTGGCTCAGCTCTTCGGTCGCGATGTCATAAAGCATATCCTTGCGCCCCGAATCCTCTTCGCCAACGGCTTGCGTGAAATAGCGCATGGCGGCGGCGAGCTCGCCCTGCGGCCCGCCGAATTGTTCGAGCAGCAGATTGGCGAGACCGGGGTCGGTCGCGCCGACGCGCACGGTGTATTGCAGACGCTTGTTGTGAATGAACATGGGAACTCCTTCGAGAAGACGAGAATGGATGCCTCCGGCCAGGTATCGGTGCCCGCTCGGCCTATCCGGATACGCAACGGCTATTCCCGCCGGCCCACGTCGGCTCATTGCCGGTGTGGCAGGCAAATTGCTGGGTGCAGGCGCAAAGGAGGGCGCCATGAGCGACCATCGACAAGGACCATTGAAAGAGCGGCGCCGTCTCGGCAGTTGGATGCCGGCGCGGGAAGAACGCACCGCGGCGTTTCGCTGCGAGATTGCCGCGCGGGCGCGGGCAAGGGCCGAACGCGCGGGGCAGGCATGATCACTACGCAAGCGTGGTTCGCGACCTGTCGCATCTCGTGCACGGCGATCCCGTGCTTCGGATGAACCTGACCCGCGCAATCGACGATGCGCGCGACGCCGGCTATGAACTGGGCTACGGATCGATCGATGAGTTGATTCGCATCGTCGACTATCGTGCGCGAAAACGCGGGTGCGCGGTATTCCGGCCGGGCGTCATCGATACGTCCGTGCCGCAGCCGCCGTACCGCGACGATGGCCCCCCGATCCGCGTCAATGCGCATCTTGCGACGGCGAAGCGTTCGAGGCGTTGATCGAAGCCGAATCTTGGCGGGTGATTTGCCCAGTGCTCGCTACCTGTTACACGACCTTTCGCGGATTTTGCGTGCGGCGGCGCAAGCACACCGGGTGGACGTAAGCGCGCAGCGGGTATATAAGAACCGCACGGGGTCTCGACCGGCGGTGCGTTTGCGGAGCACGGCGGCCGGCGCAGGACCCGCCGAATGTGAGGAAATGACCGTCATGATGTCCGATCCGTCGAACAAACCCAGCGAAGACCGACCCTCCAAACCGCTCGAACTAGGCGAGTTCGAATCGGCGCTCAGTCACGTCGACAAGCAGCTCAGTACCGGTAACATCGCCGTCAGCGCCGCAAAAGGCATCGTATATAGCTTGATCGAGACGCTTGGCGCGCTCGTGGGCGATCCCGACCTCCCCGAGCATAGCCGGGCAGGCTACGAAGGATTGCTCGAGACGGCCCGGGAACTACGGGCGAAGATCGGCATGTAGCGCGGCGCCGATTTGGCAAGCATCGGCCGTCGGTCCGACCCGCCGAGGACGGCGTCTAGCGCCGAATCGGCGACGCCCGGCTGCGGCCTGCTAAAATGCCCGCGCCGCCATGTAGTGGATCGCAGATGAAATTGCTTGATGCTTTGGTCGAACAGCGCATCGCCGCCGCAGCAGCGCGTGGGGAGTTCGACGATTTGCCCGGCGCCGGAGCGCCGCAGGAACTCGACGACGACTTGCTCGTGCCCGAGGAAGTGCGCGTCGCCAATCGTATACTGAAGAACGCGGGTTTCGTGCCGCCGGCCGTGGAGCAACTGCGCTCGCTGCGTCATCTGCAAGACGAACTGAACGCCGCGGGCGACCAGGCGGCGCGTTGCCGCCTACAGGCCAAGCTGCTCGCCCTCGATATGGCACTGGAATCGCTGCGCGGCGAGCCAACGGTCGTGCCGCGCGAATACTGCCGCCGTATTGCCGAGCGGCTCTCCGAGCGCGTTCAGAGCGACGCGCAAGATGCGGCCCAGCCGCAGCAGGTTGGGCTTTCGTGAACGAACGCGATACGCGCTCCGTTGCGCCCGGTTCCGAGCAGAACGGTGCGAGCGCCAATGCGCAGGCCGCAACGGAGCGTGATCGCCGTTACATGGCACAAGCGCTGCAAGCCGCCGAGTCCGCGCGCGCAGCGGGTGAAGTGCCGGTCGGCGCGGTGCTGGTGCAAGGCGAACGCGTGCTCGCAACCGGCTTCAATCATCCCATCGGCGCTCACGACCCGTCGGCTCATGCCGAAATGGTTGCGTTGCGCGCGGCCGCCCAAACGCTGCAAAACTATCGGCTACCCGGCTGCGAGCTGTATGTGACGCTCGAGCCGTGTCTCATGTGCGCGGGCGCCATCATGCATGCGCGGATCGCTCGCGTCGTGTTCGGCGCGCACGATCCGAAGACGGGGGCGTGCGGCAGTGTCGTCGATGCCTTCGCCAATTCCCAGCTCAACCACCACACCCAGGTTAGTGGCGGCGTGCTCGAAACCGAGTGCAGCGACGCGCTGAAGTCATTTTTTGCGCATCGGCGCGGGGCGATTCGCGCCGCGCGTGCCGCGGCAACCGCGCATGCCGCTGGTGCGGCTGGTGCCGCCGATACCGCCGATGAGCAGGCCTGCATGCCCCGTCAGCCCGTGTGAGTAACATTGGCGAGGCGACACGTTCACCCGTTTCGAAATCGACCATGACCCGTTCGCACACCATCGAGATCGTCGCTCCCTCCGGCTACCCGCCCGATATGGCCGCCGTCGAGCGCGGCGTTGCGCGACTGCGCGCGCAAGGTCACCGCGTGAGCGGCGAGGAGGTGGCGCAGCGCCGTTATCTGCGCTTTGGCGGTACCGACGCGCAACGTGCGGGCGATCTCAACCGGCTTGCCGATCCGGCCCATCCGCTGCCCGACATCGTGCTGGCCTTGCGCGGCAGCTACGGGGCCGTGCGCATTCTCGACTTGCTCGATTATGCGGGTCTCGCGGGACGCCTTGCGGGGGTCCCGATCGCGATCTGCGGGCACAGCGATTTCACCGCGATTCAATTGGCGCTCTTTGCGCGTGCGGGTCTCGTGACGTTCGGCGCGCCGATGCTCACGGCCAATTTCGGCGCCGAGGCCATCAGCGCCTTCACCGACGAATGTTTCTGGACGGCGCTCGAATCGAGCGAATTCACCGTGCGCGAAATCGTCGCGCAACGCGTTGAAATCGACGTGAGCGGCACGCTCTGGGGCGGCAATCTCGCGATGATCGCCGCGCTCGTCGGCACGCCTTACATGCCGCATATCGACGGCGGGATTTTGTTCGTCGAAGACGTCAACGAGCACCCGTACCGCGTCGAGCGCATGCTCTATCAGCTTCATCACGCCGGCATTCTCGCGCGCCAGCGGGCGCTGATATTCGGCGATTTCATCGGCGGGAAGCTGGCGCCCATCGACAACGGTTACGACTTTTCCGCCATGCTCGAGCACATTCGCACCGTCACGGGCGTACCGATCGTAACCGGCCTGCGCTTCGGCCATGGCAGCGAACTCGTTACGCTGCCGTTCGGTGCCCGGGCGCGTCTCCAAGCCGACGGCGACGGGTTCTCGCTGACCGTCCGCGGGCATCCGACGCTCGCCTGAACCGCGCTTCCCGTCGCGCAACGCGCGCGACAAATTGTTGACAATCTGACGCTCGATTTCGCGCCCGGATGCGGTGCGCACCTTTCTCGGGAATGCACGCGGCTGGCGCGTCCATGCACCAAATAGCGGATTTTTAAGTGAAAACCCGCAATGATGGGTGCGGTTCGTGGTCGAGAAAATTGTTGACAATCTTTATGTCCAACCTACTATACCGATCATGCCGACGCCGAAATCATCCGACGCCGCAATACCCTCGGCGATTGCCGAGCGCATTCGCGACGCGATCCTCGAACACCGGTTGAAGCCCGGCGCGAAGCTAACCGAGGCTCAGCTGTGCGAGGTGTTCGATGTCAAGCGCGGAACGGTGCGGCAAGCGCTCTCGCAGCTCGCCGGCGAGCATCTCGTCGATCTCGAGCCGAATCGCGGCGCCTTCGTGGCCAGTCCGTCGCTACGCGAGGTGCACGAGGTGTTCGAGATGCGCCGCATCGTCGAGGCCGCGGTGATCGAGCGCGTTTGCGGCAATCAAGACGGGAAGGGGGCGGCGCATTTGAAGGCGATCGCCAAGATGATCGAGCGCGAACGCGCTGCGTTCGAGCATCGCGATTTCCGCTCGTGGATCCGTCTATCGGGCGAGTTTCATACGGCGCTCGCGGAGCTCACGGGTAATCGCGTGCTCTGCAATTGTCTTGCGGGGCTCGTTGCGCGCTCGACGTTGATCTCTGCGCTCTACGAATCGCTGGGGCGCAGTCCGTGCTCGTTCGACGAACACGCACAAATCGTCGATGCAATCGGCGCCGGCGACACCGCGCGCGCCTCGGAATTGATGGTGCGTCACTTGCAGACGGTCGAATTGAAGATGCTCGATCGGCCCGCGCGCGGGGCGGCCGATTTGCGCGAGGTATTCGGCTAACACCCGGATGCGCCGTGGGCCCGCGGAAGGCCGGTCCGCTTCAACTGTTTAGTACAACTAAATAATTTTCAGCCGCGAATCGCGCCGACCGCGGCTGCCGTTCGACAGGCGCTCGGTCTTGCGCGGGTATCCGACACGCCGCGCAGCAACGTTGTTCCTTTACCGGAGACGCTTATGCCTGACCTGACCGTACCCACCGATGCCGGCGCTGTCGGCCCATCGTCCTCCCATGTCGATACGGGTGTGCCCGCGGGCTATAGCGAACGTCTGTGCAACGCGGATCTCGCGCCGCTGCGCGATCAACACTGGGGCGCGTACAACATCTTCGCGTTCTGGATGTCGGACGTGCATAGCGTGGGGGGCTATGTGTTCGCGGGCAGCTTGTTCGCGCTCGGTCTGACGAGTTGGCAAGTGCTGATTGCACTGTTGGTCGGCATCGGGATCGTGAATGTCTTCGCAAACCTGATCGCCAAGTCGAGCCAGCAAAACGGCGTGCCGTACCCGGTCATTTGCCGTGCCACGTTCGGCGTGCTCGGCGCCAATATCCCGGCCGTGATTCGCGGTCTCATCGCCGTTGCCTGGTACGGGATTCAGACCTATCTCGCATCGAGCGCGTTCGTCATCGTCCTGCTCAAGTTCGCCCCGCAGCTGATGCCCTATGCCGACGTTCATCACCATGGCTGGCTCGGCTTGTCGACGCTGGGCTGGGCCGGCTTCATGGTGCTCTGGGTGTTGCAGGCACTCGTGTTCTGGAACGGGATGGAGACGATCAAGAAGTTCATCGATTTCGCGGGCCCCGCGGTCTACGTGGTCATGTTCATCCTGGCCGGCTACATGGTTGCGCGCGCAGGCATATCGAACATCCATCTGAATCTGGGAACCGTGAAGTACCACGGCTGGGAGGCATTGCCTGTCACGATCACGGCGATTTCGCTCGTCGTCTCGTACTTCTCCGGGCCGATGCTGAACTTCGGCGACTTTTCGCGCTACTGCAAGAGCTATGCGAGCGTCAAACGCGGCAATTTCTGGGGGCTGCCGGTCAACTTCCTGGCGTTCTCGCTGGTCACGGTCGTGACGACGTCGGCGACGCTGCCCGTATTCGGCGAGCTCATCACGGATCCGGTCTCCACGGTCGGGCGCATCGATCAGCCGTTCGCCGTCGTGCTGGGCGCGCTGACGTTCATGATCGCGACGATCGGCATCAACATCGTCGCGAATTTCGTCTCTCCGGCGTTCGACTTCTCGAACGTGGCGCCGAAGCATATCAGCTGGCGCGCGGGCGGCATGCTGGCTGCGACGGCGTCGGTGTTCATCACGCCGTGGAACCTGTTCAACAACCCGGCCGTGATCCACTACACGCTCGATGTGCTCGGCTCGTTCATCGGCCCGTTATATGGCGTTTTAATCGTCGATTACTTCATCGTGAAGCGGCAGCATGTCGTGCTCGACGATCTCTATTCGATGTCGGAACACGGAACCTACTGGTACCGAGGCGGTGTGAACTGGCGCGCCGTCGCGGCCGTGCTGCCGGCTGCGGCGCTTGCCGTGGCCTGCGTCATGACGCCCGCGCTCGCAACGCTTGCGAACTTTTCGTGGTTCATCGGCGTGGGGCTTGCCGCCTTGTTCTATTGGCTCGCCACACGCGGGCTGCGCGGCTGATCGTCCGACGACATACTCAACGCTCGCGGGAACCACCAGGCCATGAAGATCAAACTCATCAATCCGAATACGACCGCACGCATGACCGATACGATGGCGGCATGCGCGCGCAGCATCGCGGCGCCGGGCACCGAGGTCATTGCCGCCACCTCGAGCATGGGGCCGCCATCGATCGAGAGTTGGTACGACGAGTCGCTCGCGCTGCCGGGGTTGTTGGCCGAAGTGGCGGCCGGCGAGCGCGACGGAATCGACGCTTACGTCATCGGTTGTTTCGGCGATCCGGGCTTGTTCGCGGCGCGCGAGCTTGCGCGCGGCCCCGTCATTGGCATTGCGGAGGCCGCAATGCATGCGGCGAGCGTCATCGCGCCGGGCTTCACGGTCGTCACCACGCTCGCCCGTACGACGGGCATGGCATGGCATCTGGCCGAGCGCTATGGCATGAAGCGGTTTTGCCGCAACGTGCGCGCGACCGAGGTTGCCGTGCTCGATCTTGACCGGCCCGGCAGCGGGGCGCGTCGAGTCATCGTGGATGAATGCCGCCGCGCGCTGGCGGACGATGGCGCCGACGCCATCGTGCTCGGCTGCGCCGGCATGGTCGACCTTTGCCGCGCGATCGAGGACGCGATCGGCGCGCCCGTCGTCGAAGGTGTCACCGCGGCGCTCAAATGGGCGGAGGCGCTCGCCTCGCTCGGGCTCGCCACGGCCAAACGCGGCGAGTATGCTCGTCCGCTCGCGAAGCGCTATGACGGTCCATTGGCCGAGTTCAGCCCGCGCGAGACGCCATAGGGCACCGCACAGCCGGTCCGCGGCATCCGCGCTGCCGGCGCGGGACATATGCGCGCGGTGAGCTTCGCTATCGGCGCGCCCGTATGGGCGCCCGAGGGCGTTTTCTATACACTGATCCGACTGATTCGAACCTTTGCCGTGCCTCGCACGCATGCCGCTGCGCCGCACGGACGGTCAACCTCTTTCTGGCAGGAACTTTGCCATGACATTCGAGCCTCGCTATCCGCGCGACCTGATCGGCTATGGCCGGCAACCCGTCCAGGCCGATTGGCCCGGTGGGGCGCGCATCGCTGTGCAGTTCGTTCTCAATTACGAGGAGGGCGGCGAAAACTGCGTACTGCATGGGGATCCCGCTTCCGAGCAGTTTCTGTCCGAAATCGTCGGCGCTGCCGCTTATCCGGCGCGGCACATGAGCATGGAGTCGATGTACGAGTACGGCTCGCGCGCGGGCGTCTGGCGCATCTTGCGCGAGTTCGACAAACGCGGCCTGCCGCTTACGATCTTCGGCGTCGGCATGGCGATCGAGCGCAACCCCGAAGTGGCACGCGCGTTCGTCGAAGCGGGGCACGAGATCGCCTGTCACGGATGGCGCTGGATCCACTATCAGGACATGCCGCCCGAGCGTGAAGCCGAGCATATGCGGCTCGGCATGGAGGCGATCGAGCGCGTGACGGGCGTGCGCCCGCTCGGCTGGTATACAGGACGCGACAGCCCGAACACGCGGCGGCTCGTGGCCGAGTACGGTGGCTTCCTTTACGACTCCGACAACTACGGCGACGATTTGCCGTTTTGGACCGAAGTCGAGGTGACAGGCGGCGAAAAGCGGCCGCAACTGATCGTTCCGTATACGCTCGATACGAATGACATGCGGTTTGCGACGCCGCAAGGCTTCAACACGGCCGATCATTTCTTCAGCTACTTGCGCGATGCCTTCGACGTGCTTTACGAGGAAGGCGGTGAAGCACCGAAAATGCTGTCGATCGGCATGCATTGCCGTCTGCTCGGCCGGCCCGGGCGTTTTCGCGCGCTGCAGCGGTTCCTGGACCATATCGAAGGCAGGGATCGCGTATGGGTGGCGCGCCGCGTCGACATTGCGCGCCATTGGCATACGCGTCATCCCTATCGGCCAAACAAGGATGGCGCGCGCGCGTGAAGCCCATGCAATACCGATACACGCTGGAACAACTGAACACGATGCCGCGCGACGCATTCGAGGCCGCGCTATCGGGCATCTTCGAGCACTCTCCCTGGGTGGCGCGGCAGGCGGCCGAGGCAAGGCCGTTCTCGAGTATCGATGCGCTTCATGCGGCGATGTGCGGCATCGTGGCCAACGCGGGCCCGGCGCGGCAACTCGCGCTCATCAATGCCCATCCGGAACTCGCCGGCAAAGCTGCGGTGCGCGGCGAGTTGACGGCGGAATCGACACGCGAGCAAAGCGGTGCGGGTCTTGCGCAATGCACGCAGGAAGAGTTCGATAAACTGCAGCGTTTGAATCGAGCCTACCGCGAGACGTTCGGTTTTCCGTTCGTTCTCGCCGTGCGCGGCTACGACCGGGCGGGCATCATCGCGAATTTCGAAGCGCGTTTGAACAACGCGCGCGACGAGGAACTGCGCACGAGCCTGGAGCAGATCTATCGCATCGCGCGGTTTCGCATCGACGATCTCGTGACGGCATGAACGCATCGATGCATTGATAGATCGACATTTCGAAAGATACAAAGGACGACAACGATGGCCCTCCCGATTCTCGACCCGAACGCGCCCGAGTTCACGCGCCGCTACGTCAATCTGGCCGATCCCCGCCTGGGCGCGCAGGCACTGGTGGCGAGCGACGAATTTTTCGCGCCCAAGGATCGCATGCTGAGCCCGGAGCCTGCCGTATTCATTCCGGGAAAGTACGACGAGCACGGCAAATGGATGGACGGGTGGGAGACGCGCCGTAAGCGCACGACGGGGTACGACTGGTGCATCGTGAAACTGGCGCGGGCCGGTACCGTCAAGGGCGTCGACATCGACACGAGCCATTTCACCGGCAACTTTCCGCCGGCGGCCTCGATCGAGGCCGCGTACGTGCCCGGCGGGGGGCAGCCTGACGATGCAACGCAATGGGCGCAGATCGTGCCTTCCACGACGTTGCAGGGCAATAGCCATCACTACCTGGAGACGAACGACACGCAGGCATACACGCACGTGCGCCTGAATCTGTATCCCGACGGCGGCGTCGCGCGCCTTCGCGTGTATGGCCAGCCGCAAGTCGATTGGGCCAATGTGAGCCGCGGCGCCGCGCTCGATCTGGCCGCGATGGAAAACGGCGCGTATATCGTCGCGGCGAACAACGAACATTTCGGCGCGGCCTCGACGCTATTGATGCCGGGCCGCGGTATCAATATGGGCGATGGCTGGGAGACGCGGCGGCGCCGCGAACCGGGCAACGACTGGGCGATCGTCGCGCTTGCGCATGCCGGCACTGTCGAGAGAATCGAAGTGGATACCGCGCATTTCAAGGGCAACTTCCCCGATCGCTGTTCGCTGCAAGCGGCTTGCGTCTCGGGGGGGACCGATCGCTCGATCGTCACGCAATCGATGTTCTGGCCGGTGCTGCTCGACGAGCAGAAGCTGAGCATGGATGCACAGCATGTGTTCGACACCGGTCTCGCCGCGCTCGGACCCGTGACCCACGTGCGCTTCAATATCTTCCCGGACGGCGGCGTCTCGCGCTTGCGTGTCTGGGGCCGCATCGAGTGAGCGCGGTATGAGAGAGCTTCTTATCGAACCGCTCACGCGCGCCGCGTTCGCGCCGTTCGGCGATGTCATCGAGCTCGATGGCGCGCGCCAACTCCCGATCAACCTCGGGACGACGATGCGCTACCACGACCTCGCCCATATCGATGTTGCCGAAGGTGGAGGGCGGCCGCTCCTGAATGTCTTTCGAGGCGAGCCGCGTGCGTTGCCGTTCGAAGTGCGGATGCTCGAGCGGCATCCGCTCGGCAGCCAAGCGTTCGTCCCGCTGACGGACGCGCCCTATTTGATCGTGGTGGCCCCGAAGGGCGAACTCGTGCCGGCCTCGATGCGCGCTTTCGTGTCGCGCGGCTGGCAGGGCGTCAACTACGCCAAGGGCGTCTGGCACCATCCGCTCATTGCGCTCGATCGAGTCAGCGATTTCGTCGTCATCGACCGCGGCGGCGAAGGCCACAACTGCGACGAGCAGACGCTGCCCGAGTCCGTGTGGCTCACCCAGGACGGCATGCGGCGCGCGCTCGCATGAGCGTTCGCGCCTGATCTCGCCCCGAAAATGGCGAGGCGGGCAAGCATAGTATTGCACCGCCGCAATCATCGAATACCCTGCCCACGTTTCGGCTCTTCCATGCTAAAGACGACGAAATTCGTGTCGTTATCAGAGCTAACGGATTAGAAGCTAGAAGCGCTGCCTACAAGAAGCAGCGCAATCCGTCGAAGAGCGAATACAAACGGGGTGTGTCGTGAATCAAAAACGATCGACCTGGACGCGCACGGCCGCGCCGGGAGAAGTCATCTATTCGGAAGGTTTCGCGGGCGAGCCCGTTATCTATGTGATTACGGAAGGTCGAGTCGAGATTTCCACACACTGCGACGAAAAGAAGGTCGTTCTCGCGACGGTTGGCAAGGGCGAATTCTTCGGCGAAGCGGCGCTGCTGCCGAGCGAGCCCCGCGCGCAGACAGCGAAGGCGTTGAGTTTTTGCCAATTGACCGTCGTGCCGTCGAGCATGGTCGATGAAGAGCTCGAGCGTGC
Organism: Trinickia sp.; assembly: GCF_057351765.1. Lineage (NCBI taxonomy): Bacteria > Pseudomonadati > Pseudomonadota > Betaproteobacteria > Burkholderiales > Burkholderiaceae > Trinickia > Trinickia sp. The sequence continues at coordinate 68,969 of NZ_JBMRBK010000079.1, forward strand.
TTCGCCGCTGCTGAAGCATTTGCTCAGAACGACCATTCGCCGCGGGAAAAAGAAAGACGACCTGCTCGCTACCTACACACATGCCGATTTCCTGCCGGGCGTGGTCTCGTACGCCCATGTACTGGCCCTGATGGCGAGTGGGGAAGGCACGGAGGCCTCGGATGGCTGGGGACGCCGTTCGCAGCCCGATGAGGTCGCGGTCACGTTGCCCAGCGTCATCGCGAAATGCCGTGCCATCGCCGGCCATTCTCGCCCGCACGTGATGACGATGCTCCGGCGCATGGAAAAGCTCAATCTCGTCGCCATGGAATTGGGCCGGACCGAGCATCTCGCCAACAACGGCCGGCACTCGACGAACGATGGCGCGACGGCCCGCCAAGTCGTGCGATTCGATCCGGCTCGGATTATCGAGCGCGCACAACAGGTTGCCGACCACGATCTCGATGTCGCGATCAACAGCGAGCTCGAACTGATCGAGCTCTCGGATCTCGAAGCGTTGATCGGCGTCGAGCGCAAGGTGCTCATGAACAAGCTGTCGCACTCGGAGATTGCGGAAGACCTGTTCGCGTTTCGCAAGACGAACGTCCTCAGCTACGTCGAGCAAAAGGGCATCAGCTATTTCACGAAGCGCAGCGCCCGGCCTGGCGGCGAAGTGGCCTCGCTCGAGGATCTCGAGTATGTCGATCAACGCACGCTGTTCGAAGCAGTCAGCGCGACCGACACATACGATCTCGCCAAGATGCTTGCCGCGATGACGGACGAGGCTGTCGCCGAGCGGCTCCAATCGGTCATGACCGAAGCGCGCAAGAAAGAGGTCTCCTGGGTGATGCGTCGCGAGATCAAGCTCGATCCGCTCGAGGTGAGCGATATCGAGCAGCGGTTCATCGAATCCGTCAGGGCGATCAAATTGGCGGCGGCTGGTGCGCCGGCCGAGCCGGTCAGACGCGAAGCCTGAACGGTAACCCGCGGGCATGACGAGGCGGCCGCGACGGTCATGCCGCGCATGAGGCGGTGAAGCGAGCCGCGCGGCGCGCAAAGGAACACACACACTATGGACTTGCTGACGATATTCGGCGCGCTGCTGGGCACGGCCGCGATTGGTACGGGTTTTTGGCTGGAAGGCGGGCATTTCTCGACGCTCTTTCAGCTCGAGGCCTTCGTCATCGTGCTCGGCGGTACGCTGAGCGCGGTGATGATCCAGAATACCTGGGCCCGCTTTTTCGACGGCATCAAGCAACTGCATCTCGCGTTCATGAAACCGCGGACCGTCGATCGCGAGAGCCTGTCGGTCCTGCTCGAATGGGGGGATCAGGCCAAGCTCAACGGCATGCTGGCTTTCGAGTCGCTCGATACGAGCGGCATCAACCCGTTTGCGCGGCGCGGCCTCGAGCTGCTCGCGAACGGTGTCTCGACCGCGGTGCTCGAAGACGCGTTGCAACGCGAACTCGCCTCCTACGAGCGTAATCGAATGGCCGCGGCACGCATCTGGCAGCAGGCCGGCGGTTACGCGCCGACGTTCGGCATCCTCGGTGCCGTGCTCGGGCTGGTGCATGTCACGGGCCATCTGCTCGAACCGGCTCAGCTCGGGGCCGGCATTGCCGCGGCCTTTACCGCGACGCTCTACGGACTGGCGATCGCCAATATCGTGTTCCTGCCGCTTTACGGCAAGATCAAGGCGCAAGTCGAAAGCGAGCTGCGCTTCAGGCGGCTTTACCTCGATGGCTTGCTCGCAATCTCGCGCAAGGAATCGCCTCAGACGATCGAAACGCGTCTTGCCGGCGAAGTCCGCGAGCGCTCCGCCGAGCTTTTGGCCTGATCGGCCGTCCGTACCGGCTTTTCCCGGTTGTCGGGCAGCCGCACCGCTTTGACGAGGTTTTCGTGCCATGAACATTTTCGCGGGGGGCAAGCGCCTGGCGTCCGACATCGGCGGGCACGAGCGCGGGGAAGACAGTGACGAACACTCGGAGCGCTGGCTTATTTCCTACGCCGATCTCATCACCACGTTGATGGTGTTTTTCCTGGCGCTGTACGTGTTGCAGCTTGCTCGGTACCGCGAGCTCGAGAGCAAGGCGTTCGAACAGCGCATCGTGAAACAACACGAGCAGGCGGCCGCGGCCAATGCGGCCAATGCCCGCGACGGCGTGCGTGAGGGCGCAAAAAAGACGTTGATGGCATTGCTGAAGCCTTTCGGCGATAGCGGTCAGATCGCCATGGTCGATACGCCGCAAGGGCTCGAAATCGCAATCAACGCCCGGGTTCTGTTCAATTCGGGCGATGCACGGTTGTTGCCCGATTCGTTCGCGGTGCTGACCGAGGTTGCCCACGTGCTGGCCGATCATTCCACCCGCAACGTGCTCGTCGAGGGGCACAGCGACAGCGTTCCGATTTCCAACGCGAAGTACGCGTCGAATTGGGAGCTGTCATCGGCTCGCGCCGGGGCCGTCGTGCGCTTTCTCGTCGACAAGGGCGTTGCCCCGCATCGATTGTCCGCCGTCGGCCGGGCCGACAACGATCCCCTCGTGCTCGGCAGCGACGAGGCGGCCCGCGCGGCGAACCGGCGCGTGACGGTTCTCGTTCAATACTGAAGCGGGGCGCGCGCGGTAGTTTTTGCCGCCTCGGCGATCCGGCCCCGGTCGATGCCCGCGCTTTTGCTGCGGGCATCGTAGTTTTAGCGGCCCGCGCGCGTAGGAAACCGCTGACAAGCCTGCCTCCACGTATTACGTGCGGTTCAGCGTCGGCTGATTTGCTTCGGCGTTCGTCTGACCGATACTTTGGTCACAGGAAACCGGTTGTTCTTGCAGCCGATCCGATTCGAAGGCGTCCGCCGGAGGAGATTGAAATGAGCCGCATAGCGCAAGACCTGCTCGAACTGAAGCGCCTCACGCAGGGCGGCGCCGGTGCACTGACGCAGCACCTGCTGCGCGAAGTGGCTGCGAATCTCATCGCATTTGGGGTAGCCGACCTACGCAGCGGCGGCTGACACGCTCAGCCCGGCGACGCAAACGTTTGCGTGTTGCGCCGCGTCGTGCAAAAGGACATTGGAACATCCCGCGTCAGGCGGGGAAGAACCAGGCAATCAGGGAATCTAACAACAGAGCAGCAAACCCGGATAGAAGCAGAGGAAAGCTATGAACGCGTTTAATAACCACGAATCGATCCGCGAAATCAATCTGTCGTATCTGACGCTCGTGCAGCGGTTGCTGCGCGAGGACCGTAACGAAGGGGTGGCGAAGCTGGGCTTGACGGCTTCATTGGCGGAAGTGCTGTCGGGTCTTTCGCCGGAGCAAACCTTGAAGCTTGCGTCGCGCGATCAACTCGTCTGCTTCTTCCGCTTGAACGGAGATGCCATGCTGGGCGCCCTTGGTACGCCCGCGGCAGCCAAGCCCGTCGCTCAGGAGCCGGCGCAAGCGCTCGCTGCCTGAGCGCGCCGGTGTGAATCCTCTGGTCCGTCGTGGAGGTTGGTAGCCGAGCATTTCAGCGCTCGCTCGGAAACCGCGGTACCGCGCGACGGACTCTACCTGCCCGCCCTTGTCGGCGGGCTTTTTTTTTCGGCCGCTCACTGTTGCGCGCCGGCCTCGAACCACGCCGCTAGCTTCGCTCGCTCGTCGTCGGTCATGTGGGTGACATTGCCGAGCGGCATCGACTTCAACTGAACGGCCTGTTGGTAGATACGCTGCGCGTTTTGCTCGATCTGCTCGTGGGTATCGAACATGACGCCCGCGGGCGCGCTACCCATCAAACTTGGATGCGCCGAGTGGCAGGCTACGCACCGGCCCTGCAAGATGGGTGCGATATCCGCGACGCGCAGCGCGCTCGCCTGAGCCGCCTGGGCTTGCGGCGCGACCGATCGCGGCATCGTCCATACGAGCGCGATCAATACGAGCGCAATCCCGGAGGCCGGCAGATACCAGCGTGCCTCGCCGCGATGACGCATCACGAAGAACTGCCGGATCAATGCCCCCGCGAGCATGATGAGTGCGAGCACCGCCCAGTTATAAGGATGGGCGTAGGTCATCGCGTAGTGGTTCGATAGCATCGCGAAAACGACGGGCAGCGTGAAATAGGTGTTGTGCACCGAGCGCTGTTTGCCGCGCTTGCCGTAGATCGGGTCGGGGGTCTGCCGCTTCAGCATGGCGTCGACCATCTTGCGTTGCCCCGGGATGATCACGAAGATCACGTTGGCCGACATGATCGTCGCGAGCATCGCGCCGACGATGAGATAGGCTGCGCGGCCGGCGAAGACGTGGCAAGCGAGCCAGATCGCCGCGAGCACATACGCGCCTACGCATAGGCCGAGCAGCCGATCGTTCGAGCCGAGTACACGGCACAGCGAATCGTAGACGATCCAGCCTGCGGCGAGAAAACCGAGCGCCGAAGCGATCGCCACGACCGGCCCCATGTCGAGCACATTGCGATCGATCAGATAGGTGCCCGGTGCAAACAGATAGAGCACGGTAAAAAGCGCGAAGCCTGACATCCACGTGGTGTAGGACGGCCACTTCGACCAATGCAGGTGGTCGGGCAACGCCGGGGGGGCGACCATGTATTTCTGCATGTTGTAGAAACCGCCGCCATGTACGTGCCAGAGCTCGCCCGATACGCCGCGTGCGGCGAGGGCCGCGTCTTTCGGTTTTTTGAGGCTGTTGTCGAGTGCCACGAAGTAAAACGACTCGCCGATCCAGGCGATCGCGGCGACGACATGAAACCAGCGGATCGCGAGGTTGAGCCAGTCGGTTACGAAACCTGCCATGAAGTGTCTCCAGCGTTCGAATGCGATCGTCGCGGCGCGTCAACTGCCGCGATAGGTGCTGTACGCCCACGGCGAAACGAGGAGCGGCACGTGATAATGAGCCGCCGCATCCGCCACGCCGAAGCGCAGTACGACGCGATCGACGAAGCGTGGTTGCGGTAGGGCAACGCCGGCCGCGGCGAAGTAATCGCCTGCATGAAAGACGAGCTCGTACTCGCCTCTCGCGAACGCGCCGCCTTCGACGAGCGGCGCATCGCAGCGGCCGTCCGCATTGGTGACAGCGGTGGCGACGAGCGCGCGGCTATCGTCGCCGCCGAGCGCGAACAGTTCGATCCTGATGCCGGCGCCGGGCCGGCCGTGCGCGGTGTCGAGCACGTGGGTGGTGAGTTGTCCCATCGCATGCGGTCCTGAGTTCGTATGTCGGCATTCTAAAAAGTCGAAACGCTGCGTGCGCGACCGATAGGAAAGATAATGGCGCTCGCATGACGCGCGGCAGGGATGGAGCCGGACTCGCGCCGGCGAGGACGACTATATCGTAGCCGTGAAGGTGGGTATCGCAGGTGGACCTATTGCCACCGCTATTTTGGCCCTCGATCGTTAGGGCCTGTCTACATAGGGAGCGTACATGCCCGATCAGTCAGGCGCCGGAGCAGCTGCGCCGCGGCCCGCAACGCTACTCGTCAAGCATGCCGACGTGCTCGTGACGATGGACGGGGCGCGCCGCGAACTGCGCGATGCGGGGCTTTTTATCGAAGGCAACCGGATCGCCGCCGTCGGGCCGACGAGCGAGTTGCCGGGCGGCGCGGACGAAGTGCTCGATTTGGCCGGCCACCTCGTGATGCCCGGTCTCGTCAACACTCACCACCACATGTATCAGAGCTTGACCCGAGCAGTCCCCGCGGCGCAAAACGCGGAACTGTTCGGTTGGCTCAAGAGCCTTTACCGCATCTGGGCGCATCTGACACCGGAGATGATCGAAGTCTCGGCGCTGACGGCAATGGCGGAGCTCGTGCTCTCAGGATGCACGACATCGAGCGATCATCTTTATTTGTACCCGAACGGCAGCCGGCTCGACGACAGCATTGCGGCGGCGACACGCATCGGCATGCGCTTTCACGCGTGCCGGGGCAGCATGAGCGTGGGCGAGAAGGACGGCGGCTTGCCACCGGATGCCCTCGTCGAGGACGAGGGCGCGATTCTGACGGATACGCGGCGCCTCATCGAGACCTATCACGACGCCGGCCGCTACGCGATGCTGCGTATCGCGGTCGCCCCGTGCTCGCCGTTTTCGGTGAGCCGCGATCTGATGCGCGAATCGGCGGCGCTCGCGCGGGCATACGGCGTCTCGCTGCATACGCATCTGGCCGAAAACGTCGACGACGTGGCTTATACACGCGAACGCTTCGGCATGACGCCCGCCGAGTATGCCGAGGACCTCGGCTGGGTCGGCCCGGACGTGTGGCATGCGCACTGCGTGCAACTCGACGAGGCAGGTATCGGGTGCTTCGCACACACACGCACGGGCGTTGCCCATTGCCCATGCTCGAACATGCGGCTCGCATCGGGTATCGCCCCGATCCGGGCCATGCGCGACGCTGGCGTGCCGGTGGGACTGGGCGTCGATGGTTCGGCCTCGAACGACGGCGCACAGATGGTGGCCGAGGCCCGGCAGGCCATGCTGCTCCAGCGCGTGGGCTTCGGCCCCAATGCAATGAGTGCGCGGGAGGCGCTGGAACTCGCCACGCTCGGTGGGGCCGCGGTGCTCGGGCGAGACGATATTGGCGCACTCGCCCCCGGCATGGCGGCCGATTTCGCGGCCTTCGACCTGCGTCAACCGGGCTTCGCGGGCGGGCTGCACGACCCCGTGGCGGCACTGGTTTTTTGCGCTCCGTCTCCGGCTGCATGGAGCGTGATCGACGGAAAGGTGGTCGTGCGCGAAGGGCGGCTCGAAACGCTCGAACTGGCGCCGCTTATCGCGCGGCACAACGCGCTCGCGCGCAGCCTCGCGCAAGCGGCGCGCTGAATGCGCGCGGCGTTGCGCGAAGGGGCGCTACGCTGTATCAAGCCGCATCGCCGACGAGCGAGCGCGTGGCGTCGGCGACTACGCTGCGCAACCAGCGCACTTCGTCGGAGTAGTGCGAGCGTTCGTGCCAGAGCTGGTAGTACTGCATCGGCGGAAAGTCGAGCGGCGCCGGCAGCACGGTGAGCGGCAGAAACTTCGCGTAGTGATCGGCGAAGAGCCGCGTGGTCGTGAAGATCAGATCGGACTTCACGAGCACGTAGGGCGCGAGATTGAAGTAAGGCAGCGTGACGACGACGTGGCGTTTGAGCCGCTCGCGCGCGAGATGCACGTCGATGGCGCCGCGCTGTCCGACCGAATAGGGCGACGGCGCGAGATGCGGGGCGTTCAGGTATTGATCGAGTGTCAGCGCGCCGCGCTTGGCAAACGGATGGGTCTTGCTCATGACGCAGACGATCTCGTCGATGAACAGATTCGAGAGATGCAATTGCTCGGGCGGCTCGGGCCAGTTGCCGACGACGACGTCGAGCTTGCCTTCCTCGAGCGCGAGTTCGTAATCGAAAGCGGGGCCGAGCGAATGGAACTCGAGCTGCGCGTTCGGTGCGGCTTGCCGGAAGCGCTCGACGACGGTCGGGACGAACAGCACGTTCAGGTAGTCGGGGCAGCCGATGCGGTAGCAACGAATGGAGGTGGCCGGATCGAAATTATGTTGCTGAAAGCGGATTCGCTCGATTTCGCGTAGCGCGTTCTGCACGGGCTCGAGCAGCTTCAGGCCGTATTCGGTCGGCACCATGCCGGATTTGCCGCGCACGAGCAGCGGATCGCCTGTGATGTCGCGCAAGCGGCGCAGCGCGGCGCTGATCGCGGGCTGGGACTGATTGAGCTTGACGGCGGCGCGCGTCACGCTGCGCTCCATCAAGAGGGTATGCAGGACGCGCAGCAGGTAAGTGTCGATCGCCTCGCGTTGCTGACTCATGTTCTCTCCGTTTTCCGTATATTGAGCGGCTGATCGATCGGGGGCGGGGATATCAGGCTTTTAATATGTGCATAAATTCGCGTCAAGCGAGGAATGCGTCGGGTTCCCCTTCGATTTTGTCGGCTCGACGGTACGCCGGGATTTGGGTATCGTCGGACCACGGCGATGCACGCGGGCCGCGGCGGCCAGGCGATTAACTTATGAGCGATCTTTCCTTTTCAGAGAACGGATTCGACGATGCGGCGGCGCCGCGCACACCGCGCCTCGCACTTCACGGTATCAGCAAGCAGTATCCGGGCGTGCGTGCCAACGACGGCGTCGATCTCGTCGTCGCGCCGGGCGAGATTCACGCGGTGCTCGGCGAAAACGGCGCGGGCAAGAGCACGCTGATGAAGATCATCTATGGCGCGGTGCGGCCCGATGCCGGGGAAATCCGCTGGGAGGGGGCGGCGGTCGAGATCGCGAGCCCCGCGGCGGCGCGCAAGCTCGGCATCGGGATGGTGTTCCAGCACTTCTCGCTGTTCGAAACGCTGACCGTGGCCGAAAACATCGCGCTCGCGCTCGACGAACCGTTCGACCTTGCCGCGCTCGCGAAACGGATTCGCGACGTCTCGCACGAGTACGGGCTCGACATCGATCCCGCGCGGCATGTGGCGAGCCTGGCAGTCGGCGAGCGGCAACGTGTCGAGATCGTACGGTGCCTGTTACAGCATCCGCGCCTGCTGATCATGGACGAGCCGACTTCCGTGTTGACGCCGCAGGCGGTCCAGAAACTGTTCGAAACGCTGCGGCGTCTTGCCGCTCAGGGCTGCAGCATTCTCTATATCAGCCACAAACTCGACGAAATCCAGGCGCTCTGCGATACGGCGACCGTGATGCGCGGCGGCCGCGTGACCGGTCGCGTCCGGCCGCGCGACGAAACACATGCGTCGCTCGCGCAGTTGATGGTCGGCCATTCGCTGCCGGACTACACGCGCCGGCCCCATACGCCGGGGGCGGTGCTGCTCTCGGTCAGGGACCTCTCGGTTGCGAGCAACGATCCGTTCGGCACGTCGCTCGCCGGCGTCTCGTTCGACGTGCATGAGGGCGAGATTTTCGGCATCGCCGGCGTGTCGGGCAACGGGCAGGCCGAGCTGCTGGCGGCGCTGTCCGGCGAGGGCAATGGCGCGGTCGCTGCCGACGCGGTGATGCTGTGCGGCAAACCCGCGGGGCGGCTTTCGCCCGCCGCGCGCCGGCGGCTCGGTTTCGCGTTCGTCCCGGAAGAGCGGCTCGGGCGCGGCGCGGTACCCGCCATGTCGTTGGCGGAAAACGCGTTGCTGACGGCGCATCGCGACGCGCGCATGGTGCGGCATGGCTGGATTGGCGCCCGGACGATGCGCGCCTTCGCCAAGCGGTGCATCGAGATGTTCGACGTCCGATGCGGCGGGCCTGATGCGCTCGCGCAATCGCTCTCCGGCGGCAATCTGCAAAAGTTCATCGTCGGACGCGAGATTCTGCTTTCGCCGAAGGTGCTCGTCGTGGCGCAGCCGACCTGGGGCGTCGATGTCGGCGCGTCGGCGTTCATCCGTCAGCAGTTGCTCGATCTGTCGGCGAGGGGCGTCGCCGTGCTCGTCGTATCGGAGGAGCTCGACGAGCTCTTCGATATCTGCGATCGCATCGCGGTATTGGCGGGCGGGCGGCTGTCGCCGGCGCGTAAATCCGACGAGACGCACGCCGAAGAGATCGGCCGCTGGATGGCGGGCCTGTTCGGCGATCGGGGCGCAGCGCCGTCGGAGCCGCAGCCGGCGCATAGCTGAGTCCAATAGCCGTCGCCGGCGCATAGCGCTCGCAACCGATACGACAAACGATACCGACCACGACCGTTCGACCATGCCATTTCCTTACCGACTCGAAGCCCGCACAGCGCCCTCCCATACGATGCGGCTTGCGGTGCCGCTCATCGCGGCGGCGCTGACGCTCGTTATCGGATTCGCCATCTTCGGGCTCGTCGGCCGCGATCCGGCCGTCGCCATGCGCGCCTTTTTCATCGATCCGCTCTCGAGCGTCAACGGCTGGTCCGAACTCTTCCTCAAAGCGTCGCCGCTTTGTCTGATCGGCCTGGGACTCGCGCTCGGCTACCGAGCCAACGTCTGGAATATCGGCGCGGAAGGACAAATGCTGGCGGGCGGCATCGCCGCAAGCGGCGTGGCGATCCATTTCGATCAGGCGAGCGGCGCGTGGATCCTGCCTCTCATGATGGCGGCAGGCGTGCTTGGCGGCATGGCTTGGGCGGCGATACCGGCTTTCCTCAAAAGCCGGTTCAACACCAGCGAAATTCTCACGAGCCTCATGCTGACCTATGTCGCCACCCAGTTGCTGATCTTCCTGGTGAGCGGTCCCTGGCGCGACCCGCAAGGCATGAACTTTCCGATCTCGGAGATGTTTTCGGGCGATGCGCTCTATCCGACGTTCGGCGGGGATTGGCATTGGAAGTTCATGCGCGGCACGCGTCTGAATGCGTCGATCTTCATAACGGCCGCGGCGGTTCCGCTCGTCTGGCTTTTCATGCGCAAGAGCTTTGCGGGGTTCCGCATGAACGTGGGCGGGCTCGCGCCGCTGGCCGCGCGCTATGCGGGGTTCTCGGAGGGCCGCACGATCTGGACCTCGCTGCTCGTGAGCGGCGCGCTTGCCGGTCTGGCCGGCATGGGCGAAATCGCCGGACCGATCGGTCAATTGCAGGCGAGCTGGTCGCCGGGCTACGGGTTCACGGCCATCATCGTCGTCTTCGTCGGGCGGCTTCATCCGGTCGGCATCGTTTTCGCGAGCCTCTTGATGGCGTTGCTTTATCTCGGCGGCGAGGCCGTCCAGACCTCGCTGCAACTGCCGCAGGCGCTCAGCGGCGTGTTTCAGGGGCTGCTGCTCTTTTGCCTGCTCGGAGCCGATTTGTTCGTGAACTACCGCGTGCGGCGCGTCGCGCTTGCCGGGCAAACCTGAGCCCCGCGCCAACCCGTCAGCCCATCAACCGATCAACGATTCAACGATGAACATCGATCAAATCAGTAATCTCGCCGCGAGCGCGGTCGTGGCCGCGATTCCATTGATGTATGCGGGGCTCGGCGAGCTCGTGACCGAAAAGTCTGGGGTGCTCAACCTCGGCGTCGAAGGCATGATGCTGATGGGCGCGGTAAGCGGTTATGCCGTGACGGCGACGACGGGCAACGCGTGGCTCGGGGTGGCCGCCGCGATCGGTGCCGGCGCCGCCATGGCACTGCTGTTCGCCTTTCTCACGCTGACGATGCTGGCCAATCAAGTGGCGACGGGACTCTCGCTGACGATCTTCGGTATCGGGCTGTCGGCCTACGTGGGCAAGCCCTACACTTCGGCGGCGGCGCACACGACGATCGCGGCGTGGCCGATTCCCGGCCTCGCGCATGTGCCGGTGCTGGGGCCGTCGGTCTTTACACTGACGCCCCTCGGCTACCTTGCGTTCGCCCTGTTTGGCGCCGTTGCATGGTTCCTCTACCGCACGCGTGCGGGGCTCGTATTGCGTTCGGTCGGCGAATCGCCGCAAGTGGCCCACTCGGTCGGCTTTTCGGTCGTTGGCGTGCGCTACGGCGCGACGGTTTTCGGCGGCGGCATGGCCGGGCTCGCGGGCGGCTATTACTCGATCGTCTATTTGCAGCTCTGGCAGGAGCAATTGACGTCGGGGCGCGGCTGGATCGCGCTGGCGCTCGTGGTGTTCGCCACGTGGCGGCCTTGGCGGCTACTGGTCGGCGCGCTGCTCTTCGGTGCCGTGACCGGTCTTCAGTTTTACGCGCAAGGTGCGGGCGTGCCGGTGCCGACACAGTTTCTCGCGATGTTGCCCTACCTGGCGACGATCGTCGTGCTCGCCGTGATCTCGCACAATCCGAACACAATCAAGCTCAATGCGCCAGCGTCGCTCGGCAAGCCGTTCTTCGCCGCGGGCTGAAGGCCGCGTGTCGCTCGGCGCACGAACCGATCGCATGAAAACCGCTTCAATCCACACAAACGGAGAAATTCGATGAGAAGAAAAATGTCGACCACGCTCGCCGGTGCATTCGCGCTCGCGCTGGCCTGTGCCTTCGGCACACCGGCGCAGGCCGCGGATGCGCCGGGCGTGGCATTCGTCTACCTCGGCAATCCGGGCGACGCGGGATGGACCTATGCGCACGATCAAGGTTCGAAGGAAGCCGAAGCCAAGTTCGGAAGCAAGATCAAAGTGACGCGTGTCGAGAACGTGCCTGAATCGGCCGATTCCGAACGCGTCTTTCGCGACCTGGCGAACAAGGGCAACAAGATCATCATCGGCACGAGCTTCGGCTATCAGGACTTCGAGCTGAAAGTCGCGAAAGATTTCCCGGATACCGTCTTTCTCCACGCCACCGGTTACAAAAAGGCGCCCAATTTCGGCACCTATGATGTGCGAATGTACCAGGGCGCCTACCTGGCCGGCGTGGTCGCCGGCTATGTGACCAAAACGAATACGCTCGGCTTCGTCGCCTCGGTGCCCATTCCGGAAGTGGTCCGCAACATCAATGCTTACACGCTCGGTGCCCGCTCGGTGAATCCGAAGATCCATACGAAGGTCATCTGGATCAACAGCTGGTTCGATCCGGGCAAGGAAAAGCAGGCGGCCGAAACGCTGATCGGTCAAGGGGCCGATGTGCTGCTGCAAAACACGGATTCGAGCGCGACGCTTGCAACGGCGGAGGCCCGGAAAGTCCATGCCTTCGGTTGGGACTCGGACATGAAGAAGTTCGGACCCGATGCGCATCTGGGTTCGGTGGTGGCGCACTGGGGTGTCTATTACTCGGCCGCGATTGCGCAGGTACTCGACGGCAAGTGGAAGAACGAGCCTGTCTGGTGGGGCATACCGCAAAAGGCGGTCAATCTCGAAGACCTCAACACGGCGGCGATTCCGGCCGAGGCGCAAAAGAGAGTCGAGGCCAAGCGCGGCGAAATCGCCGGCGGCAAGTGGGACGTCTTCAGCGGGCCGATCAAGGATCAGTCCGGGGCGGTGAAAGTCCCGGCGGGCAAGGCGCTTGCCGATACCGAACTGCAGCGGCTCAATTGGTATGTCGAAGGCGTCGAGGGTACGCTGCCGAAATAAGCCGGCTCACCGGGGGCGTGCCGTTGCCGCGCGGCCCCCGGGTGACCCGGCGGTATTGGGCGCTGAAGCCGAGCGTCAATCGTCCAGACGCATGCCGACCTTGAGCGAGACTTGCCAGTGCGCAATGGCGCCATTCGACAGATGCCCGCGAATCTCGGTCACCTGAAACCAGTCGAGGTTGCGCAGGGTCTTCGTGGCGCGTTCAAGGGCGCAACGGATGGCATCGTCGCTCGATTTCGTCGACGAGCCCGTGAGCTCGATCTGCTTGTAGACGTGGTCGTTCATGAGAGACTCCGTTCTTGGCGGGAAAAGAAAGTATAGGCAGCGCTGACGCGCGCCATGCGACTGAATCCGGCGACAGCGCGCAAGCGAACACATGGTGCAGGCATGCGCCGAGCGCAAGACGCGGCCGCCATGGCCGAAGGCGCAGGGTTCGTTCCAAGGCTCTGGAGGGAAAAGGGGGAACGATGGACATCGGATTTTGCGGCGCGGGTCTCATGGGTGGCCCGATGGTGCGTCGCCTGTTGCAGGCGGGTCACCGGGTCTGGGTCTGGAATCGCACGCCCGGGAAGGCACAGGCGCTGCTGGCTGCCGGCGCGCACCGTGTGGAGACACCACGCGAGTTGACGGATCGCGTGGATGCCGTTTTCCTGTGCGTATCGGACGCGCACGCTGTCGGCGAAGTCGTCTTCGGTCTCGGCGGCATACTCGGCGAAGACTGTGCCGACGCCGGGGCGGGCCGGATCCGGCATATCGTCGACCATTCGAGCATCCCACCGGCCGCCACGCGCGACTATGCGGCCCGCGCAGCCCGGCTCGGCGTGGCCTGGATCGACGCACCGGTCTCCGGCGGCGTGCCCGGCGCCGAAGCCGGAACGCTCGCTGTCATGGCGGGAGGCGCGGCGGATGACATCGATTTACTGACGCCCGTGATCGCTGCCTATGCGGCACGCGTGACGCGGATGGGCGAGGTCGGAGCCGGGCAGACGACGAAGCTGTGCAATCAGGCCATCGTCTGCGCAACCGTCGCGGCGATCGCGGAAGCCGTGGGGTTGGCCGAGCGCAGCGGCATCGATGCCGCGCGGCTGCCCGAAGCGCTCGCGGGGGGCTGGGCCGATTCGGTGCTGCTACGCACGTTCGTGCCGCGCATGACCGGGACGGGACATACGCCGCTCGGTTCGTTGAAAACCTTTCAGAAAGATATCGACACGATAGCCGATGCCGCCCGCGACGCCGGTGCCGTGATGCCGGTGGTAAGCGAAGTGCAGCAGATCGTGCGGCTCGGCGCCGCGATGGGGCTGGCCAACGCCGATCTCGCGGCGTTCATCGACGTGGTCCACCCACGTCGGGCGTAAGCCAGGAGGCGCGAGCGCCGCGAGCGTCGGCGCTGTCAGCGCAGCGATCGCGGGGTGGCGTCCCCGGCGTTCTGGCGGCGCGGGCCGCGCTCCGTCACGGCGGCGCCGAACTCCGGAAGAATGCGAGCGCGGGCACGGCTCGCGAACACGAGAAAGCCGAAGCCGTTGGCTTCATACCAGTAGCCACCGTTCTCGAGACCGTCGAGCGGCTGTTCGAGCGCGTTTGCGATCGACTCGATGCAGCGGCGCCGCAAATCGTCGACTGCGGGATAGGGCGGTTGCGCGCCGCGGACGCTGCAAAGCAGGACATCGAGCCCGGGTAGCACATGAGCATAGAGCACGGGCTCGTCCTGGGCTCGTGCGCGTGCGATCTTCGTGTCGAGCTGACAGAAAGGTTTGAACTGCCGCAACACGGCAAGAAAGGACTCCTCGCTCGGGGCGCTTGCGCGCCGGCGCTTTCTCGGGAAGGACATAAACATTCGCCTGAAAAAGAATTGCAAGAAAGACAGCGTCCTCATGCGACCACTCCCGGCTCTCGCGCGCCGCACGTCGATCTTTTATAGCATACGGATACGGCGTCTTCACGATCGGCGCATGCTTCATGCAAATCGTGCCCCGTATGCAGTGGCGCAAGCGTGCGCGACTCGCGTCCCCACACTCGCCCGACATCTATGCCAATAATAGGCCCGTGTATCGTGCGCGTGCTCATCGAATTGAGAAAAAATGGCGATTTTGCGTACGCTCGCGCCTCTTCGGGCGCGTTGAAATATCGTTCGGCTGCGACGATAATGGGGCGGTTCACGTTCCTCTCGGCCGCAAGGGTCGTGCCGCGGCGCAGCCACGATCGATCTACGGCGCGCGGTTCGGAGCAAGAGGAGACAGGAGAGGGCCGCTAAGGACACATGAAACTGTTCACGAAGGGGCTGCTGCTGATCGCGGTGCCGAGCGTCGTCGAACTGGCATTGCTCGGCATGTTGTCGAAGACTCAGGAGCAGACGTCGCAGGCCGCGCAGTGGGCAGCGCACAGTAAGCAGGTTCTCTATCAGGCGTCGGTGATCGCCGATCCGCTCTTGCGCGCGGCGTCCCGCGTGCGCGCGGGGCTCATCGCAGGCGACCCCGCGTTTATCGACCGTCGCACGGTGTGGGTCGACCTGGGCGATCGGCTGGCGCAACTCGAGCGGTTCGTCGGCGACGATCCGCTTCAGGTGGAGCGCGTGCGGCGCATGCGCGAAGCGGTCAATGCGTATCGCGCGCAGTCCGACGCAGTCTACGCCGCACTGCGCAGCGGGCAGCGGATCCGGCTGGCGTCGGTCGAAGACTCGCCGCTGCCGGAGCCCATCCGGGTTTTTCGCGACGAACTCGATGCGTTCGTCGATGCCGAATCGCGGCTGGATGCGCAGCGCAGCGCCGAGCTTTCCGCCACGCGCGACGAGCAGCGTCATGCGCTCGTGGCCGCGATTGCCGGCTCGATGCTGATTTGGGCTGTTGCGGCGCTGGGCTTCGCGGGCGATATCGGCCGCCGGCTGGCCACGCTGACTGCCAATGCCGAGCGGTTGGGTCGCGCGCAGTCGCTCGGCGCGCCGCTCGCGGGTAACGACGAACTGGCGGAGCTCGACGCCGTGCTCCATCGGACGAGCGCCCGGCTGGCGGCCGTGGACCAGGAACAGATCGCGTTGCAGCGCACGCTGGAGGCGCGCGCGCGGGAACTGACGGAGGTGAATGACAATCTGCGCCAGCAAAAGCAGGACAACGATATGTTCATCTATAGCGTCTCGCACGATTTGCGCTCGCCGCTCGTCAATTTGCAGGGCTTTTCGCGGGAGCTGCAGGTATCGTGCGATGAATTGCGCGGGATGCTGGACGACGCGCGTTTGCCCGGACCCGAGCGGGCGCGCATCTCGCACGTGCTGGATGGTAATTTGAGCGAGGCATTGCACTTTTTGCGGACCGCCGTCTCGCGCTCGGCGTCGATCATCGACGCACTGTTGCGCATTTCGCGAGCGGGGCGCCTCGAGTATCAGTGGCAGCGGGTGAGTGTGGCTCGGGCCGTGGCGCGTGTGGTGGAATCGCTGCATGCGCAGATCAGCGAGCGCGGTGTCGTGATCTCGGTCGGTGAGTTGCCCCCGGTGTGGGGCGACCCGACGGCGATCGAGCAGATTTTCGGCAACCTCATCGGTAACGCCGTCAATTATCTGGACCCGGCGCGAACGGGCCGCATTGAAATCGGTGCGCTCGAGCAGCCGCCCGCCGAGCCCGGCGAGCGTGCGACACGCATGCGCACTTATTATGTGCGTGACAACGGGCTCGGTATCCCAAAGGCCTATATGTCGAAGATGTTCAGTGCGTTCCAGCGGCTGCATGGCGATCGGACCAAGGGCGACGGCATCGGGCTCGCGCTCGTGCGGCGCGTGACCGAACGGCACGGCGGCCGCACGTGGGTCGAATCGGAGGAAGGCGTGGGGTCCACGTTTTTTGTGACACTGCCGGAACAACCAGTTCGTTCGTAATCTGTCAAAGAAAACGACAAACCAATCGAGAGGCGAACACCCGTATGAACGACGCCGCGCCTGGCCCGGCAACTGCCCGCGTGCTCGTCGTCGACGACGACGAGGGCATCTTGCGCCTCGCGCGAAAATCGCTCGAGCGCGCGGGCTGTCGCGTATTTTCGAGTTCGAACGTCGTGGCGGCGCGCGCGAGCATCGAGGGCGACCGGCCCGATCTGCTCGTACTCGACTATCAACTCGGGTGCGCTGAAACAGGGCTTGATTTCTTTCGCCGGCTGCGGCGGGAGGGCATCGCGCTGCCTGCCATCCTCGTGACCGGGTTCACCGACGAATCGCGAGTCATCGAGGCGCTGCGCGCCGGCATATCGGACGTGGTGCCGAAGTCGGAAGGCTACCTCGACTATCTGCCGGAAGCCGTCGAACGCGTGCTCGCGCAGGTTCGCCTGCAGCGTGCGTCGGCGGAGGCCCTGCTGCTGCGCGACCGCGAGGCACATTACCGGAGTCTTTCGGAGACCTTGCCGCACCTCGTTTTTACGAGCAACTCGCGCGGCGAGTGCGATTTCTTCTCCAAACAGTGGTACGCCTATACCGGGCTCGACGAGGCGGCGTCGCGCGGCCTCGGCTGGCTCGACGCGGTGCATCCAGACGATCGGGAAGCG
This sequence comes from Trinickia sp., assembly GCF_057351765.1. NCBI lineage: Bacteria > Pseudomonadati > Pseudomonadota > Betaproteobacteria > Burkholderiales > Burkholderiaceae > Trinickia > Trinickia sp. The sequence goes on from NZ_JBMRBK010000079.1 coordinate 86,343, forward strand.
CTGCGCCGCAACTGGCTCGACGCGGTCCGAGGCGATGCGGCCGATCATCGGCACGAGCTGCGCATTCGGGGCAGCGATGGCAGATACCGCTGGTTCGACATGCGCATCGCACCGGTGCGCGACGCGAATGGCGGCATCGCCAAATGGTTCGCGAGCTGCACGGACATCCAATCGCAGCGCGAGGCGATCGACGAGCGCGAGCGCTTGCTCGCTGCCGAACAAAGCGCGCGCCAAACGGCCGAGGAAGCGAATCGCGCGAAGGACCGTTTCCTCGCCATGCTCTCGCACGAGCTGCGCACACCGTTGACCCCGGTGCTCGCGGGAACGCGCGTGCTCGAGGTGATGCCGGGCCTGCCCGATGCCGCGCAAGCAACCGTCAAGATGATCCGGCGCAACATCGAACTGGAGGCGCGGCTCATCGACGACCTTCTGGATCTCACGCGCGTTGCCAACGGAAAATTGCGCCTCTCGCTCGAAGCGGTCGACGTACACGAAGTGATCGACAGTGTGCTCGAACTCTTTCACAGCGAGATCCATGTCAAGCAACTCGACGTCAATGTCGAGAAAATGGCGAGCAACCGCTATGTGTTGGCGGATCGTGCCCGGCTGCAGCAAATGCTCTGGAATCTCGTGCGTAACGCGGCGAAGTTCACGCCTGACGGCGGCCATATCTATGTGCGCACGCGCGACGCGCGCATGCAGATCGAAATCTCGATCGAGGATACGGGAATCGGCATTGCTCCCGATCAGATCGGCAAGCTTTTCAATGCGTTTGAACAGGGCAGTCAACGGATGACCCAGCAGTTCGGCGGGTTGGGTCTGGGGCTGGCCATCACCAAGGCGCTGACCGACGCCCATGGCGGCACTGTCAGCGCCCACAGCCCCGGGCCGCATTGCGGTGCGACCTTCGCGATTGCTCTACCGACCGTTGCCGCGCCCGCGGCGGCGCCCGAGGTGACCGACGCCGCCGCGGGCGGCGCCGACGAGCGGTTGGCGATACTGCTCGTCGAGGATCACGCCGATACGGCCGAAGTCATGGCGCAGCTGATGCGCGGGCTCGGCCATGAGGTGACGGTCGCGTCCTCAGTGGCAAGCGCGTTGTCCGCATCGCAGGGGGCTTCGTTCGACCTCATCGTCAGCGACATCGGCTTGCCCGATGGCACGGGGATCGATTTCATCGGCGCATTCCGCCAGCGCTCGCAAGTCCCGGCCGTCGCGCTGACGGGCTTTGGCACGGACGAGGATGTGCGGCGCTGCCTGGCGGCCGGGTTCACTTCGCACCTCACGAAGCCCGTCAATTTCGCTCAACTTGAAGAGCTCATCCAGCGCACCGCGGCGGAAAAAGCCGGCGGTGGCGGCGCGCGCGCAGCGGCGGCGTGAGGCGACGCCCGACTGCGCAAGACGTTCTGCGCGCGTCCCCCGAGATCGGCCGCTGAGCGCTCGGTCGCTCAGCGCTTGAGCGAATCGCGTATCTCGCGCAGCAGTATGATGTCTTCGGACGGGGGCGGCGGCTCCGCCGGCGCGGCGGGCTCGGCGGCTTCGAGCTCGCGCAGCTTGTTGATGAACTTCACCATTCCGAAGACGATGACCGCCAGGATCAGGAAGTTGATGACCACGGTGATGAACGAGCCATAACCGAACACGGCGACGCCTGCCGTCTGCAGATCCTTGAACGAATCGGGATTGCCCTTGAACGAGGGAGGGATGTCGCCCAGGCGAATGAACTTGTTCGAGAAATCGAGCCCACCCGTTGCCACGCCCACGAGCGGCATGATCAGATCCTTGACGATCGAATTGACGATCGTCGAGAAGGCGCCCCCGATGATGACGCCGATCGCGAGATCCATCACGTTGCCCTTGACGGCGAATTCCTTGAACTCCTTCACGATGCTCATGTTTTCTTCCCTCCTTGTGAAGGGCGCGCGGCAATGAATGTTGGCGCCCGCGGCCATGATAGCGAACGGGTGCGCCGAGCGCGCGTTTTTTCGTTCGGTGCGCGGCGCGTCTTCAGCCGTCGCGTCGATCTCGCCGTGCCTGCTCAGATCCGGTAGGCGAGGCGCAGTCCGCCCCAATGCCGTGCTGCGACGAAGATCGGTGCCGATGCGTCTTTCATCGTCACGAACTGGCCGCCGCCCATGTCGCGGCGGTAGGTCTGCAGCAGGAACGGTTTCGTATGCGTGGCGCAAGCGAGTCCCGTTCGGTCGTTGAAAATCCTGCGATTGCGACAGTGCGCGGCGTTCCAGGCGGGCTCGCCGGGACGCTGCGGCTCGGAAAACTTCCTGTTATGCGTCGGCAGGTAGCCTCGGACGTCGACGGCCGCGCAAAACGCGACCCGCTCGTCGAGCGCGAGCAGCGGCTCCTGGAACGCCGGCAACACCCGGTCGGTGAATTGCGTGAAGCGCGTCATGAACTGCTGCGGATCGGAACCCGGGATCGGGACATAGTTGGCGTCGAAGAGGTCCTCGAGCCGGATATCGCCGCGCGCGATGGCGGCCTCGAACGCCTTGCCGATCGCCGCGGCGGTGCGCTGCACGGCCTCGATGAAACGCGTATCGGGCGTCTCGACGCCCGTTGCGGCGGTCAGTTCGATCAGCGTCTCCGAGACGCTGACGAGGTTGGAAAGGCGGTCTTTCGCTTGAAGGAAGTTCTCGCCCGATTGCTCGACGTCGTTCGCGATGGCGGCCACCGCCTGTTCGAGCGTATGGCATTGCGTTTCGATTTCGGTCGTGAGCGTCGCGATCTCTTCGGCTTCGCCGTGCAGTTTCGTCACGGCGTTGCCGGTGGACGCGACGATTTCGCCGATCGCGCGCGTACCGTCCTTCACGCGATTGGCGCGAGCGGTGTTCTCCGTGCCGTCGGCAATCAATTGCTCCGTCTGTGAGGTCAGGCGCGCGAGTGTGGCTTCGATCTGCGATGTCGCTTGAGCCGTCTTGCTCGAGAGGTTTTTGACCTCGGCGGCTACGACGGCGAAGCTCTTGCCCGATTCGCCCGCGCGCGCCGCTTCGATCGCGGCGTTGATCGCGAGCAGATGCGTTTGCCGGGCGATGAGCGAAATCTCTTCGGATACGCTGCTGACATGAGCGAGCGCTTCGCGCAACGCGTCGATCTGCGTGGCGATGCCCGTCACACCTCGCACGAGCCCATGAATATCCTCGAGCGATGCGTCGAGCGTGATGCGCGATTCGTCGACGGCTTGCGAGGCTTCGGCGCTGACGACACGCACCTGGCGCGCCGCTTCGGCGATACGGTGGTTGCCGGCCATCGTCACGGCGGCGGATTCGCGCAACTGCCGGCACACGTGCGCCTGAGTCGCGACGCGGTTGGCGACCTCTTCGACGTGGCCGGATACGTCGCAGATTTCGACGCCGAGCTTGCCCGCGTGCTCGGCGATATCGCCGACGAGCGAGTGCGCGGAGCGGGGCCGGCGCTTGACGAAGCGCATCATGAAGGTCTCCTGACGGAGCTCGGCTCCGGTCGTTTTTCTTCCCGGCCAACGCCGGTGCGAATCAGTTCTATCGAATCTGTCTTACGCAGGCCTTACGCGCGAGTGCATCGAGGGCGTCGCGAACGACACGGCCGCCGCATGCTCGACCCATGTGTTTACGGCGCGACAGCGTTCCGACTTGAGGTTTGCGGAGTAGTGAATTTCCGCCATTGCGCGTGCGCGAACAAGTCTTTAGATTGAGCGGCGGCTTTGCACGCACGACGCGCCCGATGAGACCCCTCGCAGCAGCCCCGGGCTAGTTCCCACGCTCCGTCAGAGAGCCCATTCGTGCGTGCGTCACACATTACGGGAGAAACCGTGCGCGTTCCTTTTGCGGCGCGCATGCCGATATCATGTTCAATCGCTTGACGATACGCGGCGGGCTGACGCTCACCATCGCGGGTTACACACTCGCCCTCATTGCAACGATGGTAGTGGCGATGCTTGGGCTCAATCAAAGCAACGATGCGCTTCGCCAGATGTATGCGACCGATACGGCTGCGCTCACGCATCTGAAAACGAGTTCCGAGCGCATGCTGCAACTGCGGCTGGCGCTGGCCAGCTACGAGACGCTGTTTGCGATGGGCGAGGCCTCGGACGACATGCTGCCGAAAGCGCATGACGTGCTCAAGCAGAGCGACACGGAGTGGACCGAGTATCTGCGCAAACCGCGCGACGCCGAAGAAACCACGCTGGCAAACAATGTCGGCGAGGCCCGCAAGGCGCTCATCGACCAGGGCATCGAGCCCGAGTTCAAGGCATTGACGGACAACGATTTCAACGCATTCCGCAATATCCAGGGACGCACAGCCAATCAGCTCTACGCGCGCTACGATGCCGCGATCACGGCGCTCGAAGCGTTGCAGGTCCGGCATCAGCAGGCGCGCTACGATGGGGCGCAGCAGGCGTTCCACACGCTGGCGCTTGCCGCCGCCGCAATGGCGTTCGTTGCCTTCGTCATCGGCATCATCGCGCGTACGGCGCTCGTCGCGGCGGTCGTGCGGCCGATCGACAGCGTCATTCGTCACTTCGAGCGGATTGCCTCGGGCGACCTGACCGGTGCGATCGATACGAGCCGCAACAACGAAATGGGGCGTCTCGTGACTGCGCTCAAGCAGATGCAGACCGCGTTGGCCTCGACCGTGGGCCGGGTGCGCAGCGGCTCGGAGGCCATCATGCACGGCGCGCGCGAGATCGCGTCAGGCAATGCCGACCTCTCGCAGCGCACGGAAGAGCAGGCGTCTTCGCTGCAGCAGACGGCCTCGAACATGGAAGAGCTGACCGCGACGGTCAGACAGAACGCGGATCATGCGCGCGAAGCCAATGCGCTCGCCGACGAGGCATCGCTCACGGCGACGCGCGGCGGCGAGGTCGTCAGCGATGTCGTGCGGACGATGGAAGACATCGCATCGAGTTCGAACCAGATCGGCGACATCAGCGGCGTGATCGAGGGCATCGCTTTCCAGACCAACATTCTCGCGCTCAACGCGGCCGTCGAGGCGGCACGCGCGGGCGAGCAGGGCCGGGGCTTCGCCGTGGTGGCCGGGGAAGTGCGCTCGCTCGCGCAGCGCAGCGCGAGCGCCGCCAAGGAGATCAAGGCGTTGATCGCGCAGTCGGCCGACAAGGTGCAGGCGGGCACGACACTCGTTGCGCGCGCCGGGACGACGATGCAGGAAGTCGTGGGCGCCGTGCAGCGCGTGACCGATATCATCGGCAAGATCAGCACGGCTTCGGTCGAGCAATCCAACGGCATCGATCAGATCGGCCAGGCTGTCATGCAGATGGACACGGTGACGCAGCAAAACGCGGCACTCGTCGAAGAAGCCGCCGCCGCGGCGGCGTCGCTCGAAGAGCAAGCGGCACAACTCGAAGCTGCCGTTGCGGCGTTTCGTGTCGACGCGCACGCGGGCGCTGCCGCCACCGCGAATGCACGCGCGGTCGTCGCTCATGCGCCGGCATCATACACACGGCGCGAGCCTGCCACGGCTGCCGCATTGCCGGTCTGACGCGCAGCGGGTTAGGCGAACGTGTAATCGCGGACCCGCACGCGGCGCGTGCGGTGTTTGAAAACGAACGAGAAGCCTGGCCACAGCGCGGTATTTTTTCCGCTGGCGCTCAGATACCAGCTGCGGCATCCGGTCTGCCAGACCGAACGGCGCAGCGTGTCCTGCAGGCGCTCGTTGAACGCGCGCTGCGCGGCGTCCGTCACCGTCATCGTTCGGGCGCCGCGGCGAGCGAGCGTGCGCAGACAATCGGCGATGTAGTCGATCTGCGACTCGATCATATAAACCATCGAGTTGTGGCCGAGCCCCGTATTGGGGCCGACGATCATGAAAAAATTCGGAAAGCCGGCCACGCTCGTGCCGAGATAGGCTTCGGGGCCGTCTCGGCGCCAACGCGCATCGAGATCGGCGCCGTTCGCGCCGATGACCGTAAAGGGCGCTCCCACATCGTTGACCTGAAACCCCGTTGCGCAGACGATCGCGTCGAGCGCGCGATGCTTGCCGTCCGTCGTGACGATGCCGTCCGTGACGATCTCGCCGATGGCGTTCGTCACGAGTTCGACGTTCGGCTGCGCGAGCGCCGGGTAGTAATCGCTCGAAAGCAGTACGCGCTTGCAGCCGAACCGGTAGTCCGGTGTCAGCTTCTCGCGCAAATGGGCGTCGGGCACCCGTCGCGCCAGATAGGCGAGGCTGAATGCCGTGGGCCCCTTCATCAACCGCGGATGGAAGACGAACGCGACGGCCCGGGCTTCATGCTGCCAATAAAGTGCATGGCGCAACAGACGTTGCGACAACGGTAAACGCCGAAAGAGCCGCTGTGCGCGCTCGCTGATCGGCCGATCCGGTCGGGGCATGATCCATGGCGGCGTGCGCTGAAACAGGTGAAGCTGCGCAACGCGCGGCTGGATGCGCGGCACGAACTGTATCGCGCTCGCACCCGTCCCGATCACGGCAACCGTTTTTCCTTCGAGCGCATAGTCATGGTCCCACGCCGCCGAATGAAAGAGCTTGCCCGCGAAGCGCTCGATGCCCCGGATGGCCGGTAGCGCCGGCCGCGACAGTGCACCGTTGGCCGCGATGACGATATCGGCTTCGACGCGCTCGCGCGAGCCGCCGCGCACGATGTCGAGCTGCCAGACGCGCGTGGCGGTGTCGAAGCGGGCCGCGCTCACGCGCGCGCCGAAGCGGATGGATGGCGCGAGGCCGTACTTGTCGGCACAGCGCTGCAAATACGCGAGAATTTCGGACTGCGAAGCAAACGTGCGGGTCCAGTATGGATTGGGCTCGAACGAAAACGAATAGAGATGCGAGGGGATGTCGCACGCAGCGCCGGGATAGACATTGTCCCGCCAGGTGCCGCCGACATCGTGGGCTGCCTCGTAGATCACGAACGAGGCGATGCCCATGCGTTGCAAGCGGATGGCCATGCCGATACCGGCAAAACCGCTGCCGACGATTGCGATGCGAGGCGTGCTCGCGGGCCGTGCGGCCGGCATCGTCAGTGCCCAACGACAGAGGCTCCCGCGCGGGGAGCCTCTGTCGGATGCAGCGGGCGGAGTGCGATGCGCGCGCTCAACTGTCGTTCCAGTCGCCGCCGCCCGAATCGTTGCTGCCGTAATCGACGCCGCCACCACCATCGTTCCAGTCGTTCGAGCCCTGACCGAAGTCGACACCGCCGTTGTCGCCCCCGGCTGCGCGACGGCGCGCTTCGTCATCGTCGACATAGACATCGCGTTCGATCACACGGTCGCGCCCATGCGACAGTGCTTCGCCAAGCAGCACGCCCGTCAGCAAGCCGCCCATTCCGCCGCCGAAGCCGCCGCCTTGCTGGACGACGACGGTCGGCTGTTGCTGCACCGGCTGCTGCGGCGCCTGTTGCTGAAGGCGCTCGGCCTCCTGCGCATACGGGGACGCCGGTGCGCCGGCGGCCGGCGTGGCATGCGGATCGGGCCTGCCTTCGGCGCGCGCTTTCAAGCTTTCGAGCTGACGATCGAGCTCGTCGAGCCGATAGCCCGGGACGGGATTGCTACCGCTCGAGAGCGTCTCGACGAGCTCGCGCAATTGGGTTTCGGCACCTTCGACTTCGCTTGCAAGCGCCTCGTGCCCCGGCGTGGCTGAAAGCCGCGTATCGAGCTTCAACGAGCGTGCCGCATTGAGCAGTTCGGTGGCCCGCTTCAATTGCGCGCGACGCTCTTCGTCGGCGCGGCCGTCTTCGGTCGTGCGCGCGCGGCGCAGCGTCCAGCGCAGCACGAGCGCGATCACGACGACGAGCAGTACGATGCCGATCCACATGCCCATCGACGGTCCGCGGTGGGCGAGGGCGCCCGGTACCGCTTGCGCCGGTGCGAACGTGTTGGCCGCCGCATGTTGCGCGGGTGCGGATGGCTGAATCGTCGCGTTGGCACGGTTTGCAGCCGCGCGCACGCGTGCCTCGACTTGCGCGAAGCGTGCCGGGTCCGTGAACTTCAGTTGCGGATCGAGCGTTTTGGCCTGCTCGATCTGTGCGAGCCCGTCGGCGTAGCGGCCCTCGCGGGCGAGCACTTGTCCGTACAGATAGTGAGCGTGCGCATTGTTCGGATGGGCTTGCAGAACCTGCGTGAGCTCGGTGTCGGCCTGCTGCCAGTTGCCTTGCGCCATCGCGCGCTCGACTTGCTGCGCGCTCGGTACGGCGGCGAATGCGGCACTCGCGGTCAGTGCAAGTACCGCTGCCACGACTGCGACAAATTTCTTCATGAGCTCAACCGGGCGCATTGCGCCCGTCTCCATGCCATGGGTCCGATACCGATGCGACGGGCGCCATTGCAGCGAAGCGCGTGCGACGGCGGCCCGTTTGCCACTGCTGTTTTGCCGTATCGGTCCTGAGCACCGCGCGTTTTTATTGCGCCGGCGCGTTCAACTGCTTCTTCAACGCGGCCAGCCGCTCGTCGACCGACGGGCCTTTGTCGAGCGCCGCGAGTTTGTCCTCGAGAGCCTTGCCGCTCGAGACGTCCGCCGAATTGAGGCGCGCATCCGAGCGCGCATTAGAGAGCGCGACTTTCTCTTCGAGCTTGTTGAAGTCCTCGGACAGGTTCTTGCCGCCAATGCCGCCCAATGCCGTCGCGGCGGTGTCCTTGGCCTGGGCGATCTGCTGCTTCGCCTGCAGGATGTTCGAACGCGAGTTCAGATCGTTGCGGCGCCCGCGCATGTCGGCAATCTGGCTCTTCAATTGCTCGACCGAGGGCTCCAGCGTGGCGAGCTCGCGTGCGAGCGCATCGCGCTCGGCTTCCGCGGTGGCCTGCGCCGCCAGCGCTTCGCGCGCAAGGTCTTCGTTGCCCGATTGCAGCGCGCGTTTTGCGCCGTCTTCGTACTTGCGGGCCTTTTCGGCGGCCGCATCGCGCTTGCTTTGCTGCGTGGCGACCTGCGCTTCGATTTCGATCAGCGAATTCTCGGCTTTGGCGATGCTGTCGTCGAGCTCGCGCACGATTTGACGCGCATCGCGCGACGGATCCTGTACGGATTCAGCCGCGTCATTCAAGAGCCCCTTGACGGTGCGCGAAATAGTGTCGAATAGCGACATGTAGTTCTCCTCAGTTGACTCGGCGCCGAACGAAAGATTGCGGGTGTCCGGTTCATCCTCTACTTTACGCCGCGTTGCCGGGCCGCGGCGGCAAGCGTACGCAGCGGATATCGGGGCGCGCGGCGGCTTTGCAAGAGCGCGCAGGTGCCGCGTGCCGTCCGAACCCTCGTCCGCTGGCGGATATTACAACAAGGGATCGTTAACTCCCGCTTAAATGCGGCGCGAAAATACGGCTTGCAGCGGGCCGCGGCGGGGCGCGCGCGACTCAGGCAAGACGCGGCGTGAAGCGCTTGCGTGGGGGGCGCGAGGGGCTGTCGGCCGGGTCGTCGGCGGATGTTTCGGACCAGCGCGACGTCAGACGCGTGACCGTTTCGAGATCGAGCGCGGGAGGCGGTTCGCTGTCTTGCATACGGGCCTCCTCGACCGGCTCGCAGTCAAGCGCTTGCGCGACGGCCGCCGCCACGGGTATGGCCCCAGGCCGTACGGCGGCGGCCTCGTCCCGTTCTCCTCCGGCCCCCATGGCCTCGGACGCGGCTGGCGTTTCGGCGGGCGGCTCGCACGGCGATATTCGATGCTGAGTGGTCGATTCCCGAGCGGGCGCCGCATCGGCGATGCGCCGCAGCGTCTCGTTGAGCGAATCGGGGGCGGCCGGCGCTCTCCAACTGTCCACGATCCGTGCCGCACGCACGTCGTCGGCCGTTTCCTCGAAAGCGAGCACGGCGCGGCGCACGAGTTCGCTGATGCTGATACCAAGGCTGTGCGCCTTGGTCGCCAGGGCGCGCTTTTGCGCCGGTGTCACGAAGACGGCGATACGTTCGCTGCGGTGATTCATGGTCGGCTCGCTGGCGTAAGGAGACGGTAAGGCCGATCGGTTGCGTCGGCACGAGAACGGCGGTCGGCCTCCATCATAGAATGACGGCCGCTGCCGCAAAATGTGCGCGTTGCGCATAATGAGTGTCCGATCAAGGACTTGACTCGCTTTAGGCGGCTTGTCCACAGACCTTTCAACATTTTCTGTTGATAACCCGGCGGCGGCTGTGCGGCAGCCAACGTGGGGAATTCTTACAAAAAAACTTCGTTGCCGGCCAGGCGATTTCATTAAAATGCGCTGTTGCGTCGCCGGGCCGCGGGCGTTGGCCAGTCGCGGCACCGTTATAATTACGATTTCGAGCGCCGCCCGGCGGGCGAGCGCGCAACGGCGCGGCAAGCCGCGCTGACCATGCGTCATGCCTATCATTAAACGACCCCGATCCTCCGAGTCTCCGGCCGACGGCCGACAACCTTCCCGAATGAGTCCCGAACGCCAGCATGGCTCGTTCGGCAGCAGCCTGCTGCTGACATTGGGCGGCCTCGTCGCAACCGTTGCCGTCGTCTTCGCGCTGATTATTGGCTATGCATTGATCGTGATGGCGCCGCAATTGCCGTCGCTCGATGCGCTGACCGACTATCGCCCGAAGGTGCCATTGCGCGTCTATACGGCCGACCACGTACTGATCGGCGAATTCGGCGAGGAGCGGCGCTCTCTCGTGCGTTTCGCCGATATTCCCGATTCGATGAAAAAAGCGGTGCTCGCGATCGAGGACTATCGCTTCTACGAGCATGGCGGCGTGGATTTCCTCGGCATCCTGCGTGCCGGTATGGCGGACATCCTCCATGGCGGCGCGTCGCAAGGCGCGAGCACGATCACGATGCAGGTGGCGCGCAACTTCTTCCTCTCGAGCGAGAAGACCTACACGCGGAAGATCTACGAAATGATGCTCGCGTACAAGATCGAGCGCGCGCTGACGAAAGATCAGATCCTCGAGCTCTACATGAACCAGATCTATCTGGGCGAGCGCGCGTATGGTTTCGCGGCGGCCGCCCGGGTGTATTTCGGCAAGGATCTCAAGGACATCACGCTGGCTCAGGCGGCGATGCTGGCCGGGCTGCCCAAGGCGCCCTCGGCATACAATCCGATCGTCAATCCGAAGCGCGCGAAGATCCGGCAGGAGTACATCCTCAAGCGGATGCTCGATCTGCGCTATATCACGCAGGCGCAATACGATCAGGCCGTCAAGGAAGACATTCACACGAAGGTGTCGGGCAACGAATACAGCGTGCATGCGGAGTATGTCGCCGAGATGGTGCGACAGATGATGTACGCGCAATACAAGGAAGAAACGTATACGCGGGGCTTGTCGGTCGTGACGACCCTCGACTCGGCGTACCAGGATGCGGCTTACCGCGCCGTGCGCAAGGGTGTCATGGACTACGAGCGCCGGCACGGCTATCGCGGACCGGAAGGCTTCGTCGAGCTGCCGGCCGGCCGCGACGAACGCGACGAGGCAATCGACGATGCGCTCGCCGATCATCCGGACGACGGCGAACTGGTGGCCGGTGTCGTCACCGCAGCGAGCCCGAAGCAGCTGACCGTGCAATTCGTCGACGGCAATACGGCCAACGTGACCGGCGAAGGGCTGCGGTTCGCGGCGACGGCACTGAGCGCGCGCGCCAGCGCGGCGCAGCGGATCAAGCCCGGTTCGATCGTCCGGTTGATGCCCGATGCGAAGGGCAACTGGCAGATCACCCAGTTGCCGCAGGTGGAAGGCGCGCTCGTTTCGCTCTCGCCGCAAGATGGCGCGCTCCGTGCGCTCGTCGGCGGGTTCGACTTCAACAAGAACAAGTTCAATCACGTGACGCAAGCCTGGCGTCAGCCCGGTTCGAGCTTCAAGCCGTTCATCTATTCGGCGTCGCTCGAAAAGGGCCTCGCCCCGGCGACGATCATCAACGATGCGCCGCTTTACTTCCCCCCGAGCACGCCGGGCGGGGAGGCGTGGGAGCCGAAGGACGACGATCAGCCCGATGGCCCGATGTCGATGCGCGTGGCGCTCGAGAAGTCGAAGAACCTCGTCTCGATCCGGATTCTTTCCTATATCGGTACCAAGTATGCGCAGGACTATGTGACGCAGCGCTTCGGTTTCGACGCGGACAAGACACCTCCTTACTTGCCGATGGCGCTGGGCGCTGGGCTCGTCACGCCGCTGCAGTCGGCTGCGGCCTACGCGGTGTTCGCGAACGGCGGCTATCGCGTCAATCCTTATCTGATCGCGGAAGTCGATGACGCGCACGGTCAGCCGATCTCCAAGGCGCAGCCGATCGTGGCAGGGCGGGACGCGCCGCGTACGATCAGCGCAGCCAACGCCTTCATCATGAACTCTCTGCTGCATTCGGTGGCAACGGCAGGTACCGGTGCGGGCACGAACGTCTTGCATCGCTCGGACCTCTCCGGCAAAACCGGTACGACGAACGACGCCAAGGACGGATGGTTCGCGGGTTACCAGCCGACGCTGGTCGCGGTGGCCTGGATGGGCTACGACCAACCGAAGAGTCTCGGCAGCCGCGAATTCGGTGCGCAGCTCGCGCTGCCGATCTGGGTCGACTACATGGGCCAGGCGCTGCGTGGCGTACCGCAGGTGCAAATGCCGATGCCCGAAGGTGTGACGACGATCGGCGGCGAGCTTTACTACGCGGACATGACGCCTGGCAATGGCTTCGTTGCGAGCATCGGCACAGGCGGCGAACCGGGGACTGCGCTGGCTGGCGCCGGCGCGAGCGAAGCGGTCGGCAGCATCGGACCGGCGGGGCTCGCGGCGCCTGCGGCACCGCCGCCCAGTGTGTCGTCGCAGGAGAAGAAACAGATTCTCAATCTGTTCAATGACAACCGGCCCTGAGCGGTCGCCATCGCGCAGGTGCGATGGGAGGCTCCTCGCATCCACCTTCGCGCGATCAATTACCCGAATGGCCTGGGAGTCGCGCTAGGCCGGCGCGCTAAGTCGACGCGCGCGCCCGTTCGAGATGGGCGGACAACGTGGCCGGGTCGGTATTCGTTCCGCACAGGATGACGCCGACGCGCTTGCCTTGCAGCGTTTCGCGCAGCGGCCCCAAGAGCGCGGCCGTTGCCGCGGCGCACGCCGGCTCGACGGCGAGCTTGAGCTGGACGAACAGCTTGAGCATCGCTGCGCGCAACTCATCGTCCGAAACGGTGACGATCCGATCGATGTGGCGCCGGCACAGCTCGTAGCTATATTGCTCGGTGTGCGGTGCCATCAGGGAATCGGCGATGGTGTGCATCGCGCCCATCTTCACGGTGTGATTGGCGGCGAAACTGCGCGACATTGCATCGGCGCCCTCCGGTTCGACACCGAACACATGCACGCGCGGATTGGCGAGGCGCAATGCGGTCGAGACGCCGGCTGCCAAGCCGCCGCCGCCGATGGGGACGATCACCGCATCGAGATCGGGCGTCTGCGTCGCCCATTCGTAGCCGAGCGTTGCCGTGCCCAGCACCGTGCGATAGCCATTGAACGGGTGAACGAAAAAGCGGCCTTCCTCGGCTTCGATTCGGCGCACGACATCGAATGCTTCGGCCGGCGAGTCGGCCATGACGACCTCGGCGCGGTACTGTTTGCACAGCGCGATGCGCGCAGGGCTTGCCGTGCGGAACATCACCACTTTCGCGCTCGTACCGAGCCGCATGGCCGCATAGGCAACCGCCGCCGCATGATTGCCGCCCGATACGCAGGTCACGCCGACACTGCGCTGCGATGCGTCGAGCGCGAGCAGATTCGTGAATGCGCCCCTCACCTTGAAGCTGCCGCTCGACTGCAGCAATTCGAACTTGAAATTGATGTTCGTGCCTTCGAGCGTCGGAAAGTCATGCCGTTCGAAGACCGGCGTCCGCACGACCCAGGGCGTGAGCGCGAAATGCTGTGACGCGATGGCGTCCAGCGTGGGAACCGGCTCGGCGTCGATCGTATGGTCGGTATGCTGCGATGAAGCGGTGGACATGAGCGAAGCCATCGTAAAGGACAAGTGAGGGACCCGCGCTACTGTTGCTACTGTTGCTGCTGTTGCGTATCGACCGACATGCTGCGAATGAATTTGCGCAAGAAGCTTTCACAGGCGTCGAGCTGCGCGAGCTCGACATACTCGTTCGGCTTGTGCGCCTGCTCGATGTCGCCCGGCCCGCAGACGACGCTCGGCACGCCGGCCAGCGCGAACAACCCCGCTTCCGTCCCATAGGCGACCTTGCGCGTATCGCGATCGCCCGTCAAGGCGCGCACGAGTTGCGTGATGGCCGCCTGCTCGGTGGCGTCGAGACCCGGCGCCGCGGCGATCCGCGTGAACTCGATTGCGGCGTTCGGATGCTCGCGCCGCATCTGCGGCAGCAGCGTTTCGTTCGCGTAGCGCTCGATGCGCGCGAATACGACGGCCGGATCGAGCGTCGGCAGGTTGCGAAACTCGAAGGCGAAGCGGCACTCGGCCGGCACCGTGTTGATCGCATTGCCGCCTTCGATCGTGCTCGTCTGCGCCGTGGTGAACGGCACGTCGTAGCTCGTATCGAACGGACCGTCGCGCCGCATTTGGTCGGCCACGTCGCGAATGTGGCAGATGAGGCGGGCCGCATATTCGATCGCGTTGAGGCCCTTGGGCGTCAGCGACGAATGGGCCGCATGACCGCGCACGCAGCAGCGATACGCGTTGATGCCTTTATGCGCCACGATCGGACGCATGCTGGTGGGCTCGCCCACGATGCAGCCGTCCGGCTTGATGCCACGCTTTTGCAGGTCTGCGATCATCAGCGGCGCACCGGCACAGCCGATTTCCTCGTCGAACGAGAAAGCCAGGTGAATCGGCTTCGCGAGCCGTGCCGATTGCATTTCGGGCACGAGCGCGAGCGCCGCGCCGATGAAGCCCTTCATATCGCAGGTGCCGCGGCCATACAACCGGCCGTCGCGAATCTCGGGCGAAAACGGATCGCTGTCCCACTGTTGTCCATCGACGGGCACGACGTCCGTGTGGCCGGACAGCACGACGCCGCCTTGCGTAGAACCGTCGTGCGCGGGGATCGTGGCGAACAGGTTGGCCCATTCGCCGCGCTCGCCGCGCGCATCGCGCGTCAGCAGCGAAGAAATGCCTCGTGCCGCCAACGATTCGCACACGAGTTCGATCAGTTCGATATTCGGTACACGGCTAGTCGTATCGATCGAGACGAGCCGTTCGACCCATTGCAAACTGAGCGGAACCGGTGAAGCGGAGGAGGGGGCCGAAGCCAGCGAGTGGGGAGAGGACGTGGAGGATCGGTGCGCCGTTTCAGCGTCTTGAGACATGACAAGCTCCAGCTCGAGAGTGCCTCCGATCATACCGAAAAACCGCGTGCAACCCAAATAGTGCGAGCGACAGCGGCATGCTGCGGCGCCGCAATCGAGCGCCGCAGCATGCTTTTTTCATCGCGCGGCGGCGGCCGGTTGGCGCGCGGGCGCGCCCAGCGCACGCAGCGTCTCCTTGGCGGTCGCGACACGCACGGCCAGATCGGGGCTGCGCGTTTCGATGCGCAGCTTGTCCTGTCCCGCCAGCTTGATGTGCTTGTTCTTGTGGACCATCTCGATGATGCGCATGCCGTCGATGGGCGGATTCGGCACGAACTGAAGGCTGATCGCGGCTTCGCCCGCATCGATCTTCGAGACGCCGAGCGGCTTCGCCGCAAGTCGCAGCCGGTGCGTCTCGACGAGCGCGTGGGCTTGCGTCGGCAGCTTGCCGAAGCGGTCGATCAGTTCTTCCTGGATATCGTCGATGGCGTCGCTGGTCTCGCAATTGGCGAGGCGTTTGTAGATCGACAGGCGCTCTTGCACGTCGCCGCAATAGTCTGCGGGAAGGATGGCGGGCGTATGCAGATTGATCTCGGTCGTCGCCGCGAGGGGCGCGGTCAGATCGGGCTCCTGGCCGTTCTTGAGCGCTTTCACGGCGTCGCTGAGCATCTCCGAATACAGCTGAAAACCGATCTCGTGGATTTCGCCCGATTGCTTGTCGCCCAGTACCTCGCCGGTGCCGCGAATCTCGAGATCGTGCATCGCCAGATAAAAACCGGAACCGAGTTCCTCCATCTGCTGAATGGCTTCGAGTCGGCGCTGCGCCTGCTTCGTCAATCCTTGCGGATCGTGCACGAGCAGATAGGCATAAGCCTGGTGGTGCGAGCGCCCGACGCGTCCGCGCAATTGATGCAGCTGCGCGAGGCCGAACTTGTCGGCGCGATGAATGAGAATCGTATTCGAGCTCGGGACGTCGATGCCGGTTTCGATGATGGTCGTGCACAGCAGGACGTTGGCCCGCTGAGAGACGAAGTCGCGCATGACGCGCTCGAGCTCACGTTCATGCATCTGCCCGTGTGCCACCGCGATCCGCGCCTCGGGCACGAGCGCTTCGAGCATGGCGCGCCGGTTTTCGATCGTTTCCACTTCGTTGTGCAGGAAGTAGACTTGCCCGCCGCGTTTGAGCTCCCGCAACATCGCTTCGCGAATGACGCTGTCTTCCTCGCGCCGCACGAATGTCTTGATCGCCAGCCGTTTTTGCGGCGCGGTGGCGATGACGGAAAAGTCGCGCAGGCCTTCGAGCGCCATGCCCAGTGTTCGCGGAATGGGGGTGGCGGTCAACGTCAGCACATCGACCTCGGCGCGCAACGCCTTTAGCGCCTCCTTTTGCCGTACGCCGAAGCGATGCTCTTCGTCGATGATGACGAGGCCGAGCCGCTTGAAGCGCACGTCCGACGACAGCAGCTTGTGCGTGCCGATGACGATGTCGATCGAGCCGTCGTTGATCTGCTCGATGGCCGCGTTGACCTCCTTCGTCGACTTGAAGCGGGAGAGCTCAGCAATGCGCACGGGCCATTCGGCGAAGCGATCGGTGAAGGTCTGCGTGTGCTGCTCGGCGAGCAGCGTGGTGGGCGCGAGCAGCGCGACCTGCTTGCCGGCCATCACCGCGATGAACGCGGCCCGCAATGCCACCTCGGTCTTGCCGAAGCCCACGTCGCCGCATACGAGCCGGTCCATCGGGCGACCCGTCGTCATGTCGCCGATAACGGCGGCGATCGCGGCGGCCTGATCCGGCGTTTCCTCGAAACCGAAACTCTCGGCGAATTTGCCGTAGTCGCGCGGATCGAACCGGAAGGCATGGCCCTCGCGCGCGGCGCGCCGCGCATAGAGGTTGAGCAGCTCGGCGGCCGTGTCGCGAATCTGCTGTGCCGCGCGGCGCTTGGCCCGTTCCCATTGGCCGGAGCCGAGCGCGTGCAACGGGGCGGTGTCCGGGTCCGCGCCGCTGTAGCGGGAAATCACATGCAGTTGCGCGACGGGGACGTAGAGCTTGCTGTCGCCGGCGTACTCGAGATGGAGGAACTCGGTTTCGCCTTCGCCGAGGTCCATCGTCACGAGTCCCATATAGCGGCCGATACCATGCTGCGCGTGCACGACAGGATCGCCCACCTTGAGCTCCGAGAGGTCGCGCACCATCGAATCGACGTTGCTGGCCTGCTCCTGACGCCGGCGGCCGGCGCGCCGGGCCAGCGGGCCGTAGAGCTCGGTCTCGGTGACGACGGCCCAGCCTTCCGCCGGCAGCGCGAAGCCCGTCGAGAGCGGCGCCACCCCGAGCGCAAACGCGGCGTCGCCTTGCAGCCAGCTCTCGAAGCTCTCGCCTGCTTGCGGCTTGAGGCCGTTTTCGGCGAGGAACTGGGCGATCGTTTCGCGGCGGCCGGCCGACTCCGCGGCGATCAGCACACGCCGGCCGCTCGTGGCGAGGTAGGCGCGCAGCGCGGCGACCGGATCGTCGGCACGACGATCGACGGCCAGCGACGGCAGCGGCGTGCTCCAGCCTCCGCCGCCGTCGGTGGGCACCACCAGACGCGCGAACGGCTTGGCCAGCGTATAGAAATCCTCATCGGAAAGGAACAGCCGCTGCGGCTCGAGAATCGGCCGCTCGCGGTCGTGCGACAAAAACGCGTGGCGTTGCTTCGTGTCGGCCGTGAAGCGCCGGATCGCGTTCTCGAGATCGCCGACGAACGCAAGGTGGGCGTTTGCCGGCAGGTAGTGGAACAGGGTGGCCGTCTGCTCGAAAAAGAGCGGCAAGTAGTACTCGATGCCGGCGGAGGGCACGCCGTTGCCGATGTCCTTGTAGATCGACGAACGGCTCGGGTCGCCTTCGAATACCTCGCGCCAGCGGCTACGAAACGCGGTGCGGGCCGCTTCGTCGAACGGAAACTCGCGGCCCGGCAGCAGGCGCACGTCGCGCACGGGGTACAGGCTGCGTTGCGTGTCCGGATCGAATGCCCGGATCGAATCGACCTGGTCGTCGAAAAGATCGATCCGGTACGGCAACGCGGAGCCCATCGGATAGAGGTCGATCAGCGAGCCCCGCACGCAGTACTCACCGGGGCGCACGACCTGGCTCACGTGCTCGTAGCCCGCGAGCGTGAGCTGCGCTTTCAGTTTGGCTTCGTCGAGCCTGGCCCCTTGCGAGAACGAGAACGTGTAGGCCGCGAGGAACGAGGCCGGCGGCATCCGGTAGAGCGCCGTCGTGGCGGGTACCAGCAGTACGTCGCAACGACCCTCGCCGAGGTCGTGCAGCGTCGCCAGGCGCTCGGAAACGAGATCCTGGTGCGGCGAGAACGTGTCGTAGGGCAGCGTCTCCCAGTCCGGCAGCCGCCGCACGCGGGCGCCGGGCGCGAACCAGGCGAGCTCCTGGGAAAGCCGTTGCGCGTCGACGGCGCTCGCGCAGACCACGGCGAGCAGCGGCACCGCCGCGCCCGCCGCCTGCAGATATCGGGCGATCAGCAGCGCGTCGGCCGAGCCATGCGCCCCGTCGAACGCGAAGCGCTGGCCCGGTTTGACGAGCGGAAACGGTAAAAGCGGCGAAAAGGGTGTTGCGGCAGTCTGCATGACGGGAATGTAGGCCGTTTCAATGAACGGCACGTGCGCAAAAAACGGACGCAGCACGGGCCGGAAGGGGTTGAGCGCGAGCACGGACCCGGGTCGGCCGAATCGGACCCGCCTCGCGCGAAGCACCTATTATAAAATCCGTCCTTTATTTTGACCCGCGGCCCGCTCCTTGACTTCTCGTCTTTTTGCCCTGATCCCCTGCGCCGGCACCGGCAGCCGCTCCGGCGCACCGATGCCCAAGCAATACCGCACGGTCGCCGGCCGGCCGTTGCTCCACTTTACGCTGGCCGCTTTCGACGCTTGCAGCGAGTTTGCGCAGACGCTCGTCGTGCTGGCGCCCGACGACACGCACTTCGATGCGCGTCGTTTCAGCGGCCTGCGCTTCGCCGTGCGGCGCTGCGGCGGCGCGACGCGGCAGGCTTCGGTGATGAACGGGCTCGCGGCGCTCGCGGAGTTTGGCGCCGCCGCGGACGACTGGGTGCTCGTCCATGACGCAGCGCGCCCCGGCATCACCCCCGCGCTGATCCGTTCGCTCGTCGCAGCGCTCAAGGACGACCCCGTCGGGGGCATCATGGCGTTGCCGGTGGCCGACACGCTCAAGCGCATGGATGCGGCGCGCGGCGGCCACATCGCGCGCACCGAGCCGCGCGACGGGCTGTGGCAGGCGCAAACACCGCAGATGTTCCGCATCGGCATGCTGCGCGAAGCGATCGAACGCGCGCAGCATGATGGCCATGATTTGACCGACGAGGCAAGCGCGATCGAATGGCTCGGCCACGCGCCGCGGCTCGTTCAGGGCAGCCTGCGCAATTTCAAGGTGACTTACCCTGAGGACTTCGAGCTCGTCGACGCGATTCTCAGGCATTCCCCGGCTGGCTGAGCGGTTCGCCGGCGGCGGGCGGCGGCCCGCTCAGCCAGTGGCGCTGCACTCGGACCTATTTATTCAATCGAAACCGGAAGCACGGATGGACTACAGAATCGGACAAGGCTACGACGTACACGCGCTCGTGCCAGGGCGGCCGCTCGTGATTGGCGGCGTGACGGTGCCGTACGAGCGCGGGCTGTTGGGGCACTCGGATGCCGACGTGCTGCTGCATGCGATCACCGACGCGCTTTTCGGGGCGGCGGCGCTGGGCGATATCGGCCGGCACTTTCCGGACACCGACGAACGCTTTGCCGGCGCCAACAGCCGCGTGCTGCTGCGCGAGTGCGCCGCACGGCTCGCGCAAGCCGGCTTTGCGATTCAGAACGTCGACAGCACGGTCATCGCCCAAGCCCCGAAGCTCGCCCCGCATATCGATGCGATGCGAACCAATATCGCCGACGATCTGGGCCTGCCGCTCGCGCGCGTGAACGTAAAGGCCAAGACCAACGAAAAGCTCGGCTATCTTGGCCGCGGCGACGGGATAGAGGCGCAGGCGGCCGTTTTGCTGCGCGCGCTTTAGCGCCTGTCCCGCTGATCGCGGGCTAGTTGCCTTCGATCGCGAGCACATTGGCTGCCGCGCTGACGACGGCCGCGATGCGCCCGACATCGCGCAGTTGCTGCGCCGACATGCCCTGCTCGTTTTTCAGCAGCGCGTAGTGCGAGCTTACGCAGAAATGGCACTTGCCGACGATCGACGCGGCGAGCGCGTACATTTCGAAGCGGCGCTTGTCGACGCCGCCATGGGTGGCGTACGCGCTCATCCGCAGCTCGGGCCGCTGGGTTTTGAGGTCCTCGTCGTTCGCCATTTCGACGTACGGATACCAGACATTGTTCATGCCCATCATGGCGGCCGCCGTCAGCGCGCCTGTGACCTGCTCGGGCGGCAGGACCCCGGACGAACGGATTGCATCCACGATCGTGGTGCATTTCGCGGCGAAGGCAGCGGCCAGCGCCACACCCGCCGCATCGGCGCCTTCCAGCGACGAGCGCGCGATCGTGCCATCGAGGTTCAGGCGGATGTCCTTCGCGTAATCGGGGATCTTTTCCTTGATCGCAGACAAGAATTCCATTGAAGACTCCTATCGAGTGACCGATAAAAAAGCCCGCCGGCCTTGTCGAGCACAGCGGGCTCGGTGCTTGACCGAAGCGGTTGCCGCAGCTTAAAGCGTTGCGCCGCCGACCGTGCGGTTGCACGGGCACAGTTCGTCGGTTTGCAAGCCGTCGAGAATACGCAGGACTTCCTGCGGGTTGCGGCCCACGTTCAAGTTGTTCACCGACACGTGTTGAATCGTGTTGTCCGGATCGACGATGAACGTTGCGCGCAGGGCCACGCCGGCTTCCTTGTCGCGCACGCCGAGCTGATCGATCAGCTCGCCCTTCACGTCGCCGAACGCGTAGTGGTTCAGGCGATTGAGGTCCTTGTGCTCGCGACGCCATGCCAGCTTCACGAACTCGTTGTCGACGCTACCGCCCAACAGCACGGCATCGCGTTCCTCGAAGTCCTTTTGCAGCTTCCCGAACTCGACGATCTCCGTCGGGCACACGAACGTGAAGTCCTTCGGATAGAAATAGATGATCTTCCACTTGCCCGGGAACGATTGTTCGGTGATCTCTTCGAACGCCGATTGACCGTTTTCTTCATGGTTGTTGAAGCCCGGTTTCGCGGCAGTGACGGTGAAGGCTTCCAGCTTATCGCCCACGGTTTTCATGCAGTGACTCCTCATCGGGTTGAAAAAACGCACTTCAAAAATACGCGCCCGCTGTAACGGATGCGTTACACGCCCCAACTATAACGCTATTGGAAAATTGTTGCAATAGATTTTATCTAATGAAACCGATAGCCTGCCGCGTTGCGGCATGCGAGGCGAGGGGGGTCGAGCGCTGCGCGACAGCCGGTCCGCGGCATCAAGCGCTTTTTCCCAGGGGGAACTCGATCGTGACTTCGAGACCGGGGCCCGGCGTACGGTTGCGCAAGCGCAACGAGCCGCGGTAGCGGCTCACGAGCCGCTGGACGATGGCCATGCCAAGGCCCGTGCCGTTGGCCTGGCTGCGCGCCGAGTCGACCCGATAAAAGGGACGCGTCACGAGCGCGAGCTGGTCCTCGGGAATGCCGGGGCCCTCGTCCAGCACGGCGAGTTCGACGCGCGAATGCGCGACTCGCGTCTCGAGCATGATGTGCGGAATCCCATCCATCTCGCTGTGGCCGTACTTCTTTGCGTTTTCGAGCAAATTGCCGACCACGCGTCGGACGTCGGTTTCGTCGGCTTCGATGATCGCGGACGGTGCGAGCCGCGTAATGAGCCGCACGCCGTCCTCACAGGCCATGCGGGCGGCCATCTCGCCCGCGACCTGCGAAAGATCGACCGACTCGGACGTACGCTGAACCGGCCGCGCATAGTCGAGAAAGCGGCCGATGATCATGTCCATTTGCTCGATGTCGTCGATCATGGCGTCCTTCGTTACCTGATCCGACGGGCTCATCTCGGTCTCGAGCCGCAGCCGTGCGAGCGGGGTGCGCAAGTCGTGCGAGATACCGGCGAGCATCAGTGCACGATCGGCTTCGAGCTGCTCGAGATCCCGCACCATCTGGTTGAAGCTGCGATTCGTATCCGCCGCGACACCGAGACCGCGCTCGGGCAGCGGTTCGGGGGCTTGACCGGAGCCGACCTTGCGCGCGGCGACGGCAAGCCGCGCAAACGGCCGGTTCACGAGGCTCGTGATGAATGCGGCGCCGAACAGCGACAGCGCGAGCGCAAAGATGCCCCAGCCGGCCCATTGCAGACCCGTGACGTTATCGAGCTGTTCCCGGTCGAGGGCGACCCAGTAGTCGTCCTCGTCGATCTTGAAGCTGATCCATACACCGGGAATGTCGTTGACCGATTGAGCGATGACGGTATCGTCGCCAAGCCGGCCGCGGATGTCATGTTCGATGAGCCGGTTGAGCGACTCGTCGGGCTGCAGCGTGTATTTGTCCGTCGTCTCGCGCGGATAGACGCGCACGCCCTCGTTGCTTTCGAGATCTTGCAGGAGCGCCCGCCGCAGGTCCGGATCCGAGTAGAGCAGCGCCGTGCGCGTGAGCTTGACGATCGCCACGAGCTGCAGCGCCACCCGTTGAGCGCGTGGCTCGCGCTCAATCACGCGAAAGCTCTGGAACCACGCGGCGAGACTCACCGCGATCAGCAGAGCGATCAGCAAGAAGGTGCGCCAGAACAGGCCCCCGAAGACGTGCGTGAGAATACGCCGGTCGATGCGCATGGGGCCTACTGACACAAAAGGAAAGGGACGGGCGACGGCAACCCGCCGATCACGCCGATCCGTCGGGGATGAAGACGTAGCCGAGCCCCCAGACGGTCTGGATGAAGCGCGGGCTGCTCGGATCGACTTCGATCAGCTTGCGCAAGCGTGAAATTTGCACGTCGAGGCTGCGATCGAATACTTCGTATTCGCGGCCCCGCGCCAGCTCCATCAGTTTTTCGCGCGAAAGCGGCTGGCGCGGATGGCGTGCGAACACCTTGAGCACGGAGAACTCCCCCGTGGTCAATGGGATTTCCTGGCCGGCTTTGGTCAGCGTACGCGTGGCGAGGTTGAGCGCGAAGTCGCCGAACTCGAAGACCTCGGCCGTTTCGGACGGCGCACCGGGCAACTCGGAGGGCGACTGTCGCCGCAGCACGGCGTGAATACGCGCAACCAGTTCGCGCGGATTGAAGGGCTTCGGCAGGTAGTCGTCGGCGCCCATTTCGAGCCCGACGATACGGTCCACGTCTTCTCCCTTGGCGGTCAGCATGATGATGGGCGTACGGTCGTTGCTGCCGCGCAGGCGGCGGCAAATGGACAAGCCGTCCTCGCCCGGCAACATCAGATCGAGCACGAGCAGATCGAAGCGCTCGCGCACCCAGAGCTTGTTCATTGCCGGCGCGTTTTCCGCGACGTAGACATTGAAGCCTTGTTCGCCGAGGTAGCGGCGCAGGAGATCGCGCAGGCGCGGGTCGTCGTCGACGACGAGAATTTTCGAGGGGTTTTTCGTTTCCATGGTCGGCATCTTAGCGCGATTGCAAACAGGGACGGGAAAGTACGAATTCTCGCGTTACAGTCAGTTACAAAATTTACCCCGCTTCGAGGGGGTGCGTAAACAGCGCACACGTAAACTTCTTCACCGAAAGCGGCTCTTCGGTGGATACTTCATCCGATACATTTTCATGCCCGCCACTCGCTCGGGCTCAAGCACACGTAATTCGAGGTCGCCGGTTGCCGCAAAACGAAGGGAACAAGATGATGGACAGCGCGTGGCCGCGTATGCGCGCTCGGATCCTGGCGATCGCCGTTGCGGGCGCCATCGTCGGCGCTGCGGCTCCGCTCGGGGCCTACGCCCAGCCGCAGCGCCGAGGTGACGGCGAGGCGCAGCCCTCGTCCTCCTTTCGCCGCAACTCGTCCCATTCTCAACATCCCCGCGCGGCCAGCGCCGCTTCAGCGCCTATCGTGCGAACGAATACGCCGTTCGACTTCGGCACTCAGCAACGGGACGGACACCTGACACCGGAAGAGCGCCGCTTGCTGCGTCAGCACATCGAAGACGCCGTGCGCGAACTGTACAAACGCTGAGGCCGAGCGGCGACGGCGCGGCTCGCGCACGCTGCGACGCTTTCAACGCGAGCGGGCCGCGCGCCAGGCGATCCAGAGCTTGCGAATGGGTGTCAGCGCGATGCGCTGATGAAGCACGCGATAGCCGTCTCGTTCGATTTCGTCGAGCAGCGCGAGCGCCATGGCCGATTGAGCGCGCAGCGTACGCTGGGTCTTGCGTTCCGGTTGCGGGATGCCGGCAAGCGCGGCCACGATGGCCTCGCGTGCACGCCGCGTCTGAAAGCGCATGAGCTCGTCGAACGCGGGCGTGTACTTGCGGTTGATGAGCTCAGCCGCGCTGACCTGGAACCGCTGCAGTTCGTCGATCGGAATATAGATGCGGCCGTGGCGCGCATCGTTGCCGAGTTCCTGCACGAGCTGAGCCAGCATCAACGCGTTGCCGAGCGGCGGCGCCCATTGCGCGGCCGCCGCCGTGTCGCGGGCGGTGACGCGCGCCACGGCAAGCGCGAATGCGCCGCCGACCTGCTCGATATAGCTGCGCAGGTTGGGGTAGTCGAGATAGCGCGCCTGGTTCAGATCCATCTCGAAGCCGTCGACGAGCGCCTGCAGCGTGGCCGCTTCGCCGCCGATGTCCGCGCGGTGCGCGGCAAGTGCAACCGATACCGGGTGCGTCGGCTGTCCGGCCGCTAGCGAGGCGAGCTCTTGTTGCCACCACGCGAGCTTGGTTCTGCCGATGGCGGGATCGCTCGTCTCCCTTGCCGCTTGTTCGAGTTCGCGGCGCAGCGCGAAGAGCGCGGTCAGCAGCGGCTGCTTCGCAAGCGGTGCCTGGCGCAGCGCGTAGTAGACGCTGGAGCCCGGCGGGGCGGCTTTTTGCGCGCAGTACTCGTCGAAGTGACCCTGGATGGAACTGGATTCTTGTGACACGTCCGTAAAACTGATGAGAGGCGGCAGGAGCGGAGTGCGGATACTACCTCATCCCGACACGCCGCTCGTCACGCGGGCTCGCTTGCGCGAGCTCGCGCCGCCGGCGATCGGATATCGGTCTCGTCGAGAAAGCGGAGCACATGGCCGGCTCCCCCTTTCGTCCAGACATCGACATGGTCTGCGCCATCGACCACGGCGAGCCGGCGCGGCGCACGCACTCCCGCGTAGAGCTGCGCGAACTGCCGCGGGGGAATGACACCGTCCGCGTTGCCGCCGTAGATCAACACCGGCACGCGTACCGCGCCGATCTTGCGCAGGTTGTCGTAGCGATCGCGCACGAGCCAGCGTACCGGCAGCCGCGGGAAACGGGTAACGGCAACATCGGCGATGCAGGTAAAGGGGGCCTCGAGAACGAGCGCCTCGATCGCGAACTCGGTGGCGAGCTGGACGGCGACGCCCGAACCGAGGGAATAGCCGTGCAGCACGACGCGCGGGGTCTGCCGCAGGGCGAACTCGATCGCCGCTCGACCGTCGGCATAAAGGCCAGCTTCGCGCGGCTTGCCCCCGTTGCCCCCGTAGCCGCGATACTCGGCGAGCAGGACGCCGTAGCCGGCCGCGATCAGATCGTGTGCGATATGCACGCGCTGCGAAAGATCCTCGCCGTTGCCGTGAAAGAGCACGACGACGCGGCCGTCGGTTTGCGCAGGCGGCTTATAGCGAACGCTCAGCGCGAGTCCGTCCTGCGTTTTCAGCGTGACGCGTTCGAGTCGGTCCGCGGCGGGGTTGGGGGCGAGCCCGCGAATCTTTTCGAGTGGATAAATGAGCCGGCCCTGGAGCCAGAGCACAGCTGCCAAGGCGGAACCGACGCCGAGCCCGGCAACGCCGGCAGCCGACAACAGCGCGAGACGCGATGGGCGCTTCATCAATGCGAACCTCCCGATGGGAATTCTCTCGGTCTCCGGCGCGACATCGGTACTCGCGCAGGTGTGCACTCGATGACAAAGAGGGTAGCGCCGGGGGCGAAGCTGCGCAGCACAAATTCACGATGAGCGAGCGGTAGCGCGCCATGCTCGAGACAAAAGTAGCGCTTGGAAGCAGGACGCCGCATCGAACGCTGTGCAATGTTCGGGCCCGGTAGAGGGGGGGGCGGGAAGGCAGGGATCGACTCGCGCCTAGGCGTGCATTGCCGACGAATCGGTACAAACCTTGATCCTGCTCAGACATTCGATCCGGGACTGTGCTTATATCACGCTATGAGGTAAGTGCACGCACGTCACCGTTGCCCTGGCGGATAGGGCCTTTGTGATCTGCGGCTGCACCATGATCGACCACACGCGAGAAGCGGCATACGGAAACCAAGATGAAGATCGGCGAACCGGAGCAACGTATCACTGACCAACGAGCGGCCGGCTGGCCGGTGCTGAGGCTCGGATTCAGGCCTTTCTATCTGGGAGGTACCGCTTTCGGTCTCCTTGCCGTCGGGCTCTGGCTCGCCGGCTTGCATGGCTATCCGGTCGCCGGGCGAGAGCCGACGATGACGGGCGTGATCTGGCATGTTCACGAGATGCTTTTCGGGTTCGTGGCGGCCATCGTCGTCGGCTTTTTGCTGACCGCGGTGCGTGCGTGGACCTCGCGCGAAACGCTGCACGGCATACCGCTCGCGCTTGTTTGGCTGCTCTGGGCCGCGGGACGTATCCTCGTCTGGACCGGGCCGCCGCTCGTAGCCGCCGTCGTGGACTGCGTCTTTTTGCCGCTGGTGGCGTTCGTGCTTGCGCGTGTATTGCTGCGTGCGGGCAACCGGCACAACGTTTTTCTGCCCGTCGCGTTGGGACTGCTCGGGATTTTGAATGTGCTGTTTCAGATGTGGGCCTGGCAGGGACGATTCGATCTCGCGCTCCGTACGGCGTATGCGGCGACCGGGCTCATCATCCTGTTCGTCGCCGTCATTACCGGCCGCGTCGTCCCGATGTTTACGATGAACGCCATTCCCGGGTTCACTGTGCGCCGTTGGAAGTGGATCGACGCGCTCGCCTACCCTGTTCCGCTCGTCGCGCTCGTGCTCGATGCCGTGAATGCGCCGGCCGTCGCGGTCTTCGTCTTCGCACTCGCTGCCGCAGTGATTCACGCCATCCGTATGATCGGTTGGCGCTCCTGGCGCGTCGGAGCGCGCCCGATACTCTGGATCCTGCATGCGGCTTGTCTCTGGATACCGATCGGCTTCGTGCTGCTGGCATGCTCCGCGCTCGGTCGCGCGCCGCATTCGCTCGCGATCCACGCGTTGACGGTGGGCGCGATGGGCGGCGCGATCATCGCAATGGTGACGCGCACCGCGCTCGGTCATACCGGACGGATGCTCGTGGCCAAGCGTCACGAAGTGCTGAGCTATTGGCTGATGATGGCCGCCGCGGCATTGCGCGTCCTTGGACCGCTGGCCGCGCCTGGCGCGACGGGCGTTTGGATCGATGCGGCCGGCGTATGCTGGTGCCTGTCGCTGTTCGTCTATCTGATCAAGTACGGACCGTTTCTCACGGCGCCGCGGGTGGACGGCAAGGCCGGATGATGTCACGCACGTTTTCCCTTTTGCTGAACCCTTGAATGCAGCGTTGCGGATATAGTCGCGCCAAGACCAACAGCATGATATGGAGAACGGCAATGAACGACCTGTGTATCGAACTCGACCATCAGCCCGGCGCCTTGGCGCGCATGGGGGAAGTGCTCGGCGCCAAAGGCCTGAGCGTGGAGGGCGGCGGCGTATGGAGCGTCGACGGACGTGCGACCGCACATTTCCTCTTTGAAGATGGCGCAGCGGCGGCGCATGCGCTGCGGGAGGCCGGCATGGTCGTCCATGCTGTCAATGACGTGCTCGTCCAGCGGCTGAAGCAGGACGTCCCGGGCCAACTGGGCAAGATCGCCCGGCGCATGGCGGATGCCGGCGTCAATATCGAAGCGATGTATAGCGATCACGACCATCGACTGATCCTGGTGGTCGACAACTATGCGGCGGGACGAGAGGTTTCGGAGGCGTGGGAGCGGGAGCGTGCCGAGCATGAGAACAACAAGGGAGGAGGGCACTGATGAGTCAGCACCGATACGCGTTGACGGTGGAATGGACCGGAAACCTCGGCGTGGGTACGCGCAGCTACCAGGCGTACAGCCGGGATCACGTGGTCCATGTTTCGGGTAAGCCGTCGATCGACGGATCGAGCGATCCGGCATTTCGCGGCGACGCCACGCGGCACAACCCCGAGGACCTGTTTGTCGCCAGTTTGAGCGCGTGCCACATGCTCTGGTATTTGCATCTGTGCTCGGCCAACGGGCTTGTCGTCAATCGTTATCGCGACGCTGCATCAGGCACGCTTTCGTTGAAGGCCGACGGTTCCGGCGCATTCTCGAACGTGACACTGGCACCGGAGGTCGTGCTCGCCGCCGGCATCGACGAGCACACGCGGCAACGCGCGATCGAGTTGCACGAAGCGGCACACCACATGTGCTTCCTGGCCAATTCGGTTACGTTCGAGATGGTCGTCGAACCCACGGTCCGTTTCGAAGACGAAGCGGCGGATACGGGTAGCTGAACGGTCCTTCGCGCCCATGGCGGCGTGACAGACGCGGCCTCGCTAGAATTGGCGGCAATCCGGGAGAAAGGAGGATGCGATGACCGCTTCAGGTTTGTCCGTATTCGCGCTGGCGCTGGTCGTGACGGCTGGCTCGCCCGGCCCAAGCGTCGCCGCACTCGTCGCGCGCGTGCTGACCAACGGCGTGCGCGACGTGCTGCCGTTTCTCGTGGCGATGTGGTTCGGTGAAGCGTTGTGGCTGACGTGTGCCGTGACGGGACTCGCGGTGCTCGCGCGCACGTTCGAGGCAGTCTTTGTCGTCATCAAATTTGCCGGCGTCGCCTATCTGCTGTTTCTCGCCTGGAAAATGTGGTCTGCGCCGGCGCAGGTTCGTGACGATGCATTGCCGAGCGCCAGGTCGCCCGTTCGCATGTTCACTGCCGGCCTGACGGTCACCCTCGGCAATCCGAAGATCATGATTTTCTATCTGGCGCTGTTGCCGACGATCGTCGATCTATCTCGCGTGAGCCTGCATGCATGGTTCGAACTCGTGGCGACGATGCTCGTCGTGCTCGCGAGCACCGATTCCTTCTGGGTCCTCGTCGCGGCCCGTGCGCGCAAGCTGTTGACGAGCCGGCGCGCCGTGAAGATCTCGAATCGCGCGAGCGCGACCATGATGGCCGGCGCTGCCGTCGTGATTGCGACACGCTGATTCTCGTAGTTCGCGCAAGTTTCCGTAGTTCACCGTTACGCCCCGGCTAAACGAACATCGCGCGTTGCGCGCGTTGATACTCGAGTTTGCGTCGCTCGACGCATTGGCAGCCGATGCGGCGAGCTGCAGGATTCCGTAGTCGCTCTTGCGGCGATCCATCTGCTGGCGTACGCATGCAGGCCTTATCCGATAAGCCTCATGGCGCTTTCGCCCGGGCGTTCAGGCGAAAGTGGAGTCTACGAAATCTAGCGCCGATCTGCCTCCGTTCCCGCGCTAACCTGAAGCTATGCAGTTTCGGTGACCGATCTTCGAGGGAGACGTTGACGTCATGGATGAAATCGAACGCGAGCTGGCCAAGCTGATCACCGAGGGACTCGATCTGGACATCGACCCGCAGAGCATCGACCCCGCGACGCCCATTTTCGGCGAGGGTCTCGGTCTCGATTCGATCGATGCACTCGAGCTTGGTCTGCTGTTGTCGTCGACCTATCGGATCACCATCACGCCGGGCGACCAGAAGAACCACGAGATATTCCGCTCGCTGAGGGCGCTCGGCCGTCATGTCGAGCAGCATCGGGCCGCACAGACTCATTGATGCCAGCCGTCACGAGGGTAGAAGGCTCCACGATGACGGTGACGGGAGGGGCGAGATGCGTGATTCGCGATACCGTGGGTGCCAGCCATGCGGCGATACCCGGCCATTTTCCCGGCCATCCGGTCGTGCCGGCCGTCGTCCTGCTCGAGCGCGTCAGCCGTGCCGTCGCGCAATCGTATGCCGGCGCCGCGATTACGCGCATCGAGCACGTGAAATTCATGGAGGTACTGCGCCCCGGCGAACCGTTCGAGATCGTGCTCTCGATCGATGACGACGTCGTCTCTTTTCAATGCGTGAAGGACGCCGGTTCGCTTTTCGCGGCCGGCAGGCTCCGCGCGGAGGTCAATGCAGCATGACGAACGCATCGGCGCCGATCGCGCCGCTTTACGTGAACGCCTATACCCTGACCAGTGCGCTCGGTGCAGGCAACGAGGCTGCGTTGGCCGCGTTGCGCTCGGGTCGGGGCGGGCTGCGCGAACTCGAGTTGCGCACCGGCCGCAAGACATGGCTCGGTCTCGTGGATGACGAGGCCATCGGCGGTTCGCTCCGTGGCGAGTTTGCGGGCTTCGATTGCCGCGCGCATCGCATGCTTGGCCGGGGCGTCGAGCGCGACGGCTTTCCGCTCGCCGTGGCCGGTGCCCGCGAGCGGTATGGCGCCGAGCGTGTCGGATGTTTCGTCGGTACGATCGCGTCGGGACTGGCACATCTCGAAGCGTGCTATGTCCGTCATGCCCCGAGCACCGACGATCTCGGTTCGGATGTCCGCGTGCGTCATACCGCGCACCTTTTCTCGGCAACGGAATACGTCATGCGTGTGCTTGGTCTCGACGGGCCGTCGGCCACGATCTCGACGGCATGCTCGTCGAGCGCCAAGGTGTTCGCTACCGCATACCGTCATATCGCGGCGGGTCTGTGCGATGCGGCGGTCGTGGCAGGCATCGATTGCGCGAACGAAGGATTCATTTACGGTTTTCACTCCTTGGGCTTGCTGTCGGCGCAACCGTGCCGGCCGTGGGACCGCAATCGCGACGGTATCAGCATCGGCGAAGCAGCCGGCTTCGCCTTGCTCGAACGCGCGCCGCGCGGCCATGGCGCCGTGGCGTTGACGGGCTTCGGGGAGAGTAGCGACGCCTACCATATGACCGCGCCACACCCGGAAGGCGAAGGCGCGCGCGTCGCGATCGAGCAGGCGTTGCGCCGCGCCGGTCTCGCTGCGGCCGACATCGACTACGTCAATCTTCACGGCAGCGGAACGCCCTCGAACGATCGGTCCGAAGATGCCGCGATCGCCTCGGTGTTCGGCGGCGCATGCGCTAGCAGTTCGACCAAGGGCTGGACCGGTCATACCCAGGGGGCTGCCGGTATCACCGAAGCGGTGCTGTCGTTTCTGTGCATGCGCGCGAACCTCGTTCCATCGACATTGAACACGACCGATCCCGATCCGGACCTGCGAACAGACGTCGCGCTCGAGAACCAGGAGAGGCCGTTGCGCCGCGTGCTCAGCAATTCATTCGGCTTCGGCGGCAACAACTGCGCGCTCATTTTCGAGGCGGTCCAATGAAGACACTCTTCGTCGAAGCGCTCGAGGTACTGGGCCCCGGACTGTCCGGCTGGGACGAGGCTGCCGCCACGCTGCGGGGCGAGAAGCGCTATGCCCCGTGCGAATTCGAGGCCGGCGAACCGGAAATGCTGGCGCCGAACGAAAGGCGGCGCGCGACAGCCGCGATTCGTCTTGCGTTGCGTGTCACCGAACAACTCGCGAAGCGCTCGTCGCTCGATCTGGCCGCGCTGCCTTCGGTGTTCGCGTCTTCAGCGGGCGATCTTCACGTGACCGATCGCGTTTGCGTTGCGCTGGGTCGACCGGGAGTACCTGTGTCTCCGTTCCATTTCCACAACATCGTGCACAACGCGAGCGCCGGCTATTGGTCTATCGGTGCGCACGCGTGCGGCGGCTCGACGAGCCTCAGCGCGGGCGAGACAACGTTTGTCGCGGGTCTGCTCGAGGCCGGCTGCCTGGTACTGACCGAGCGTGCACCCGTGCTCTTCGTCTGCTACGAGCAGCCGGCGCCTGCGCCGATCGGAGCGCATCTGCCCATCGTCGCACCGTTCGCGGCGGCGATGACGATTCATCGCGAGCGCGCCGGCCCCGATTGTTTCGCGATGCATATCGAGCATGTCGCGAGGCGGGACGTTACGGCTATGGCGGACGACGCGCTCGAACGCTTGCGCAGCGGTAATGCAGCCGCTCGCGCATTGCCGCTGCTCGCCCGGCTCGCATGCCGCAGCGACGAGCGCGTCTTTCTCGCAACGGCGCCGGAAGGCGCGCGAACGAGCGTGGCCATTCATGTCGAACCGGCTTGACGGTCCAGACATCTATCGCCGGATTCCCCATGCGGGAGCCATGTGCCTGCTGGCGGCCGTTCGGGAGTGGGATGCGAGCGGAATTGTCTGCACGGCGCATTCGCATGCGCAGGCCGACCACCCGCTGCGCGAAGACGGTCGATTGAGCAGCATGCATGCGATCGAGTATGCGGCGCAGGCCGCGGCGCTTCACGCGAGTCTCACCGGCGAGACCGGCGAGACCGTCGGGACCGGCGAGGCTCGCGCGCTGCGGCGCGCGTACATTGCTGCGCTGCATGCAGTCGAGCTCTGTTCACACTCGCTCGACCACGATGAAATGATTCGGAGTCCTCTGGAGATTCGAGCGCAATTGACTGCGGCGGGCGCGACAGCCGCGCGCTATGGGTTTTCCGTGGTGTGCGGCGCAGTCTGTATCGCTCGCGGCACGATGACCGTTGCGATGCCAGAGTGAATTTTTTCGATGGAGCGCAAACGATGGCATTTCAGATCGACGACCTCAGTAACCAGCTCGGCTATTTCCGCCTGCTCGAGACATCGGAAAAAGCGCGCTGGATCTTCCGCGACCAGCGGTGGGACGAGATCGACGAGAGCAAGGTGAGCGCCGAGCTGATCGAGGATGTAAAGATCGCGGCCTATGCCGAGCTGACGACGTTCTCCGCGACGGAAGCATTCATGAAGCTGCTGCACGACGATGTCGACTTCACTCAATGGCTTTCCGTGTGGTTCTTCGAAGAGACCAAGCATCCGCTCGCGCTGATTCGCTGGCTCGGCAAACTCGGCGTGCCGACCGCGCAGGATTTCATCCATCGCGGCAGGAAGATCGAGCCGATGACCCACTCGCGCGTGGAAATGCTGACATCCAATATCTGCTCCGAGATCGCGGCCAACACCGCATACAACCAGTTCGCGAAGACCGTGGAAGAGCCGGTGCTCGTCGAAATCGTGAAGCACCTTGCGCGCGACGAAATGCGGCATTCGGTCGGCTTCGAACACTACTGTCGGCAAGCGATCGAGCGATCCGACGACCCCGAGCGGGACCGCCTCGTCGCACTGCGCACGGCATGGTTCCTCTTGCAGCCGGCAAGCGACGGCGTCACGCAGCACCCCGTGTTCCTGACATTGCTCAAGATGAAATGTCTCGACATGAAGGAAGTGGAGCGGCGCTACCGCGAACATATCGTGAGCCGGATCGCGAAGATGCTCGATCTCGAGATCCCGGGCGTCGACGCGTTCTATGAGGTCTACGCGGGCATGAAAAAGCGCTACCGCGCCGCACGGCGTTCCGCGCATGTTGCGTGAGGCGACGCACCGCGCGCTCGCCGATATCGCGGGTTACGGCGCGAACGGCGTGTTCGTCCCACTCGACGACGAGCGGGAGGCCACCGATCTGCCTGTGCGCGGCGTCATTCCGCCTGAGCTGGACGGCTTGTATCTGCGCAACAGCTTCAATTCGCATCCGTCTCGCCGTACACCGCAGCCGCACGTGTTTCTCGAAGATGGCATGGTGCACGGTGTGAGGATCGCGCAAGGCCGTGCCCTCTGGTATCGCAATCGCTGGGTATCGACCGATGGCCTTGCGCAGGTAGCGAACCGCGCGCCACCGGGCGGTCCCGCCGATCGTCGCTGGAGCTTCGGGAACGCGGCCAATGTCAGCGTCGTCGCGCATGCGGGGCGATTGCTGGCACTGGGCGAGACAGGGCTGCCCTATGAGCTGAACGAACAATTGGAGACAGTGGGGCGCTGCGATTTCGGCGGCGGCCTGGCTCGTAGCATGACCGCACATCCCAAGCGCGATCCCGCCACCGGCGCCTTGCACGGCTTCGGCTATTGGCCACGGCGTCCCTACGTGACCTATTTTCGCGTGGACCCCGATGGACGAATGGCGCGCGCCGAACCGGTCGATGTCGCGGGCGCCACGGTCATGCACGATTTCGCCGTTTCCGAGCGCTTCGCAGTTTTCATCGACCAGCCTTTATTGTTCGAGAGGCCACCGCGCCCAGGAGGCGGATTGCCGTTTCGCTGGGCACCCGAGTACGGTTCGCGTCTCGGCTTGCTCGATTTGCACCGTGAAGGCGTGCCGGTGAGGTGGTTTGCGATCGATACCTGCTTTATCTCGCATGTGCTCAATGCATTCGACGACGGCGCGCAAGTCGTGCTGCGCGCGGTTGTCAGTCACCCTTACTACCTGACCGGTATGCCGCGGCCGCACGCGGCTTCGTTATCGATGCATGAGTGGCGGATCGACACATTGACGGGGCGCGTCTCGAGCACCTGCATCGCCGATTCGCCGGGCGAGTTTCCGCGGTTCGACGACCGGTTGACGGGCCGCGCGCATCGATACGGCTATTCGACGGAGATTGTGCTTCGTCACGGTTGGCTCGCCTGTGGCGGCCTTTTCAAATACGACTTCGCGAAGGGCGCCGTCGAACATCGTCGCTTCAGCGAGTATGAAGCGGCGTCCGAGGCGCAGTTCGTGCCGGCGAGCGAGGACAGCGCGGAAGACGAAGGCTGGGTGTTGTGTCTCGTCTATGACGCGCGCGTCGATCGCAGCCGGCTGGTCGTGCTCGATGCTCAGCGGTTCTCCGGCGAGGAAGTGGCGTCGATCGAGCTGCCGCAGCGCGTGCCGTATGGCGCGCATGGAACATGGGTCGAACGGCAGGCGCTCGAGCGCGCCACGTCGCCATGCCGGTGATTTCGGTGACGCGCTTGCATGTGCGCGCCTGGCGGCACATCCCATCCGTGCTGGCCGCGACGATGGCCGCCGCCTGGCAGGCGCGCGCGGCACCTGGCAACCTCGCGGTATCGGTGCTCAGCGCGAGTTGCGATACCTATTGGACGCGAACCGTGTGGCAGGACGAGCCCGCCATGATGGCCTACGTGCGTGCGGGGGTCCATCGCCGGATCATGCGGCATCTGCTGAGATGGTGCGACGAAAGCTCGGTCGTTCATTGGCACGACAGCGTGGCGCGGCTGCCGGCCTGGGACGAGGCCCATCGGCGCTTGAGCGACGAAGGACGTCATTTTCCGCCGCCCGGGGCGGGGTTGCCGCCCGCGTTTGCGTTGCCGCGCCGTAGATTTTGGCGCGAGCTTCGCATCAGGTAGCCCGCGCCGTTTTTGCCTCGAAAGGGTCCTGGTCGAGAACGCTTGCCCATAGCGCGGACCAGGTCGGCCAATCGTGGGTGCCGGCAATGTCGATGCTGCGTTGCGCCGGCAACAGCGCTTGCAGCAGCGTGCTGCCCAGCGCGAAAGGATCGCTGCGTCCATAACCGAGATGCACGCGCAGGCCGCTCGACGCGTCCCGTACTTCACGGCGTAGCCAGTCGAGCACGCGCCACTCCATATCGCCCGGCTCGTTCGCTTCGGGGCGCCATGCGTCGAGCCCGCCCGCTTTGGCGATCTGCACGAGCATCCGCCGACTGGCGAGATAGGGGGCGAGCAGGACGATGCCGTCCGTGCTGCCAGGGTGCGCACGGCAATACATCAGGGCGCCCATGGCGCCGAGCGAGGTGCCGACGAACCAGAGCCGTTCGATGTCGCGCCGATGAGCGATCCGATCGATCTCGCCGTGCAATCGGGGCAGTAGTGAGCCATCGGCATAGGCTGGGAAATCGACGTCGATACCGAGCGCATCGACGGGCAGTCGGCGCTCACGCAGCGCCTGCACGATCCCGTTGGAAAAAAAGGAAGCGGCGCGGTCGTTGACGCCAGGGAGCATGACGAGCAAGACCCGCCCGGCTGCCGCATCGGGCGACGGATCGAACAGAGCGTTGATTGACATGCGATGGTCCGTTCTCGCAGAGGGACGGAAAAGCAGTACTCATTATGGGACAACTTTGGGGTTGCGCATTCGTCCCGATGGTCGAATTTTCGTAGGAGTGGCAAACCATGTTGCATATCGGCTTACTGTTTCGCCGAGAGGACAGGCGGGCGAGGCGATGAGCAATCGTATTTCACAGCACGATCCTGACGAAGCGAGGCATTCACCGTGCGCCGTCGAGCGTCAGTGCGGCAACCAGGCGAATTTGCCACGACCGACGGCTGCGCCTGCCGGCAGCGCTGCGCTGCGCGGACTCCCCCCGCGTTTGCCGACGAGGCGCATGCATGTCGATATCGAGGGAACGTACGGCGCATTGCGCGATCGGGCGCGCGAAGTCATCGGTCCCGACGCATTCGACAAAACCGCATTCGCAGCGCACCTGCGTGGCGCGAGGACAGGGAGGCTCGATTTATCGGGCGGGCTCGAAAATCGCCTGCATGAAGCGGATCATTGGACGTTGATGCATGTGGATCCACTGGCCGGCGGCCCGTTGAAGCTGATCGGTCACGGCACCGATCATGCCGTCTACCGCGATCCGAGCCGGCCGGGCCAAGTGACGAAAATCAGTGTCGAGACGCTCGGACGTCTGATCAGGTGGCTCATGCTGTTCGGTCGCGGCGAGGATCTGAGAACGCCGCAAGCCATTCGTGCCGCCGGGCAGAGACTGGCTCGCATGGAGATCGGGCGCGACGGGCGGCTGCGCGCGGAATTTCCCGCACGAGCCGTGCCGCGTCAGTCCATCGGGATCGACGAAATCTCTGTGCGTGCCGAAGTGGCGCAATTCCTGTTGCAGGGCGGCTTGCTCGTCGATCCGCATCGATCGATTCCCAAGCTCAACCCCAATGCGATCTACCGGCTGCCTGCGCTCGTGAGGCATCAGGATTTTCTGCCGCAGCTATCGGATTCCGACACGATGCACTTCAGCCTCAGTCTGCATTACGTCGAGCAATTCGACGAGCGGCCGCCCGACGACCGCTATGCCGATATCAACGACAGTTTGGTGCTGAATCGTCCCGGCACATTCAATGAAGACCATTTCGATTATTGCTTCGCGGGGACGAAGCTGAGCGAACTGTACGACGCCAGCAAGACCGATAGGAGATTGCGCGAGAGCATTCGCGATTTCCTGCCGCACGGTATCGACTTCATGAACAAGACGCGGGAGGTGATCGACATCGCAGGCGACGGCAACGTCATCTTCAACGCAGGAGAGTACTACCTTCCCGACGGGCTGGTTTCCCCCAACTTCGAAGGCGCGCTTGGCTTGTCGGGCAATACGCTGCGCCGGCTCAAGCAGGGCAGGCAAATCGCGGGCAGCGAGGCATGGATGCTGACCTTCACGCTCAGCATCGTGCGGGCCATGAACGCGATGGCGCAAGCGCTAGGCATCGACAAGCGGGTTCACTTGTTGCGCCCTGACGAAGAGTCCGAACCCATCGACTGGGCGAGCGTGCTGCCGGAGTTACGCGACAAGCGGACGGTGGGCATGCGGCATTCGCTCGAGCGCGAACCGCTGCTGATGCCGATCGAATCGTTCCCCTGGGGCGTCAATACGCAGGGCCTCGCCGCTTGATCACTGAACGCGCCACCAGCGTGGCAAGAGCCGCCGCACCTCCGGGCGGCGATACCGATCGTCGATCAAATGAAGTACGCCGACATCCTGTTCGGTGCGCACGACACGGCCAGCGGCCTGGACGACTTTTTGCAGGCCCGGAAAGAGGTATGCATAGTCGTACCCATTGCCGAACTTGGCTTGCATCGCCAGGCGCATTTGCTCGTTGACGTCGTTGACCTGGGGCAGCCCGAGCGTGGCGATGAACACGCCAATGAGACGATCGCCCACGAGGTCCACGCCCTCGGAAAACGCCCCGCCCAGTACCGCGAGGCCCACGCCGCATTCGCCGCTTCGGAACCGGGCTAAAAACGCGTCCCGTTGCGATTCGCTCATTCCGGGAGATTGCATCCAGAGCGGCAGACCAGGATGTTGCGCGCGCAACAACGCCCCGACACGCTCGAGATAGTCGAAGCTGCTCACGAAGCCCAGATAGTTGCCTGGCAATGTTTCGTATTGTTTGGCAATGAGTTCGACTATCGGTGCAAGCGATCTTTCCCGGTCGCGCCATCGGGTCGAGACCTGCGCGCATACGCGCACGGTCAATTGCTCGGGCCGGAACGGCCCCTCGACATCGAGCACGCGCGTTGCGTCGGGCAGCCCCAACGTGTCGCGATAGAAATGCGTCGGGCTCAGCGTGCCGGAAAACATCACCGTCGCGTGCGCGGCGGCGTGGCGTTGCGCTAAAAACGCGGCAGGTACGACGTTGCGCACGCACAGCGTCGACGTCGTTCCTGCACGCCGCCCTGAGGCGTGCGGCTCGCTCGAGAACGTGCTGTCGAAGATCGAATGGTCGTCGAACTGTTCGGCCAGCGTCACGAAATGCAGCACGTCGAAGAAAAATCGCCGCACTGCGTCGTCGATCGCGGACGCATCCTCGGCAAGCTGATCGGTCACTGCGCCAATGAGGTTTTGCGCTGCAAACACCAGCTTGGGCGGAATCTCGGCATGAACCGTATAGCGCTGCTCTTGCGTGCGATCGAGCGCGTTCCATTCGCGTTGGAGTCGCTGAAGCGGCTTTTTCAGGCTGTCCGGTGCCGCCTTCAATGCGGCGCGCAGCGCCGGCCGCTCGAGTGAGGCCGTGTACATCTTGCGGCCGCGCTCGAGCAGGTTGTGCGCTTCGTCGACGAGTACGGCCACGCGCCATTCCTGGGCGCGGGTGAGCGCATAAAGCAGTGCGCTGCTGTCGTAGTAGTAGTTGTAGTCGCCCACGACGATGTCGACCCATCGCGCAAGCTCCTGCGCGAGGTAATACGGGCACACGTCGTGAGTCAGTGCGACCTCGCGCACGCTCTGGCGGTCCAGCCTGCGCTCGGTCAGCGCGGCCTCGCGTGCCGCCGGCAGGCGATCGTAGAATCCGCGCGCAAGCGGACAGGACTCGCCGTGGCAGGCTTTGTCGGGATGCTCGCACGCTTTGTCGCGCGCGACGAGCTCGAGCGTGCGCAGCGGTAACGTTTCGACGCCGGTATTCGAGCGCAACGCATCGATCGCGTCCAATGCCAGTGCGCGACCCGGCGTTTTCGCCGTCAAAAAGAACAGGCGATCGACATGCTGTTCGGCGCAGGCCTTCAGCACAGGAAAAATCGTCGCCAGTGTCTTGCCGATGCCGGTCGGTGCCTGAGCCATCAGAACCGCGCCATCGCGCGCCGCGCGATAGACGGCGACGGCCAGCTCGCGCTGCCCGCTCCGAAAGGTGCCGTGGGGAAATTGAAGCGCGCGCAGCGCCGCGTCGCGGGCCGTGCGATGCGCGTGCTCCTGTGCCGCCCACTGCATGAAGCGTTCGCACTGCTCGTTGAAAAATGCCTCGAGCGACGAGGCGTCATGCGTCTCGGTCAGCACCGTCTCCTTCTGGCTGCCGATGTCGAAATAGACGAGGGCGACCTCGATCCGCTCGAGCCCGCGGGCCTGACAGAGCAGATGGCCGTATAGGCGCGCCTGAGCCCAGTGGAGTGCGCGATGATTGCCAGGCATGGCATCGAGCTCGCCCCGGTAGGTCTTTACTTCCTCGAGCCGATTGAGCGAGGCATCGTATCCGTCGGCTCGCCCGCGCACGGTCAGCTCGCCATGGGCGCCGACGAGCGCGATTTCGGCTTCGTAGCCGGCGCCGCGCCGTTTGGCAACGACGGCATGCCCTTCGATGCCTTCGAGCGCGCTCGGTGCCGGCGTGAAGCGCAAATCGAGGTCGCCGCATTTCGCGGTGAACTCGCACAGCGCTCGAACGGCGACCACGAAGCTCACGGGGTGACTCCGGCGCCCGGTGTCGTGACGCCGGCCACGGCGCGGTCTGAGCCATCGATACCGCACTCGTCATCGACCTCGGGCTCGACTTCGCCCTCCCAGCGCACGTCGAGCACGCGCGCCGGCATGCCATGTTGCGCGCAATAGGCGAGCCACCGGATCTGGTTGTCCTGCAGGCGGTCGCCGGGGCCCTTGACTTCGATCAACTCGTAGCGCCGGTCGGTGGGCCAGAACCGAATGAGATCGGGAAGGCCCGACCGATTCGCTCGAATATCGCTGACAAGCCGTGCGAACCAGAGCTTCAAATGCCTGGCAGGCAGACAGTCGAGTGCCAGCGTCATCAGTGAGCTCGTCAGTGCGCCCCAAAAGACGAAGGGCGATTGCATACCGGCTTTGTGCTCGTAGTGGCGCCAAATGGTGTCGTGATAGGCGCCGCTATCGAGTTGCGCGAAGCAGCGTGCGAACGTTTCGGCGCGGCGAGCCAGGAAGTCGGGTGCGTGAAGATCGGCGGGCCCGCGCTGGAATGGGTGAAAGAACGAGCCCGGCACGGGTTCGAACACGGCTTCCCAGCACAGTAGCCCGAACAGTGAATTGATCAATGTGTTCTCGACATAGAACACGGGCGCCTGCGGCGCATCGAGATGATCTTGTACGACATATTCGACCGCGACGGGCACGGCCGGGCGCATCAGCGTGAGCGTCGAGCGTGCGAAACCGGCCGGCTCGGCCGCACGCTGGACGGGCTGCCCGAGCCGGCGTGCAAGGCGTGGCATCATGCGTGCGGCGCGCTGGTACTCCGCCTCGTTTTCGGGCGCCTCGAGCGCGCGCGTGACGAGCGCGAACGCATCGCCGAAGCGTGCGCAACGTTCGAGTACACGCATGCGCCGGTGACGGGCTTCGGGCCATTGGCTGCGCTCGTAGACTTCGAGCGCGAATTCCCAATCCCGCAGTTGTTCGGCGCGATAGCCGATTCCATAGAACAGTTTGGCGCGCCGCATTTCAAGCCAGGCGTTCTCGATCGGCATGGCAAGCACCGCGCCGAACAGCTCGCGCAGTGCCGCGATCCCGTCGCCCCCGTCGATGCCGTCGAGCGCTTCGCGGCATGCCTGCAGCGCGAGGTAGGCGTCGACATCCGAGCGACGTTGAAATGCACGGGCGGAAGGTTCGAACGACACGGCCTCGTATCGATAGACGCCAAGGTCCGCCAACACGAACTCCGACCAGCTCTGATGCAGATTGCCAAAAAACATGAGCCTCACCCGATCGCAAACGGGCGTGATTTCGAGTTCGAACACCTGTTCGTCGCTCGTGGCGTCCCATGCTCGATAGGGGCGCGTCTGGGCGCCATACTCTTCGCGCAACAGCTCGCGCAATTCCGACTTGCTGCATCGGCGTAACGCAACGGCTTCGGAAAAAATCCGCTCCAGCTCCGGGCGGGTCGCGAGCGCGAAGAGATCGTCGATCGAAAGGTGCGGCTCGGGATCGATCCAGCCCAGTGCGATCAGCGGCGCGGCCGCGGCCAGCGGGCAGCCGATCTCCGCGTAATTCAGCTTGCTCGTGCGAAAGCGCGGGCCGTTGCGCATCAGCATGCGAACGAGCAAGGCACGCGAGGCGAGGGGCAAGCGAGCGAATGCGGACGCGAATTCGCGCTCGATGGCGTCGAGCAGATCGTCGTAGCGTTCCGATACCCACGCGAGCGCACGCTCGAAGTTCAGCAGGTAGTAGAGGGGCGATGGGGAAGAGGGGGAGGGCTCCACGGCATTGCGATCGACCTGTATATCCATACAGGATAATAGCAGAGTCGCTCCAGCCTCATTTCGCGGGCGGCCGCCGCGTTTCCTACGTCGTTTCCCTGGTTTTCTGCACGCCTTCCCAAAGGCCGTTCAGATAGACCGCTCCGAGGGCACGATCGTAGAGGCCGTAGCCCGCGCGGCCGGTTTCGCCCCAGATCATGCGTCCATGGTCCGGTCGTGCATACCCGTCGAAACCGACTTCGAAATACGCCTTGACGATCTCGGCCATATCGAGCGAACCGTCGGCCGACCGGTGAGACGTTTCGTGAAAATCGCCGGCCGCGTTCGTATGAACGTTGCGCAGGTGGGCGAAATGAATGCGTCCCCGGGCACCGAACTCGCGCACGAGCGAAGGGATATCGTTGCGTGCGTCGGCGCCGAGCGAGCCCGAACACAGTGTCAAGCCGTTGGCCGGGTCGTCGACGATTGCGAGCAGGCGTGCGAGATCGTCGCGGTTCTTGACGATGCGAGGCAGACCGAAAATCGGGCGTGGAGGATCGTCGGGATGGATGGCCATCTTGATGCCGGCCT
Organism: Trinickia sp.; assembly: GCF_057351765.1. Classification (NCBI taxonomy): domain Bacteria; kingdom Pseudomonadati; phylum Pseudomonadota; class Betaproteobacteria; order Burkholderiales; family Burkholderiaceae; genus Trinickia; species Trinickia sp. Next base: position 128,769 of record NZ_JBMRBK010000079.1, read on the forward strand.
CCTTCGCGACGGGCACGACCGCGCGCAGGAAATAGGCGAGATTGGCCCACAAGCCCGACTCGTCGAGTGCGGCATACTCGGCCAGCAGCGCTTTCAGTTCGTCGGGCCGGTAGCTCGTATCCCAGCCCGGCAGTGCGATACCTTGCCCGATGTCGAGCGCGTCGACCTGCCGCGCGTCGAAAGCGAGCGTCGTGGAGCCGTCGGGCAACCGCATGTCGAGCGACGTGCGTGTCCAGTCGAAAACGGGCATGAAGTTGTAACAGACGACCTCGATGCCGCAAGCGGCGAGATTGCGCAAGCTCTGGCCGTAGTTGTCGATGAGCCGGTCGCACGACGGCTTGCCGAGCTTGATGTCCTCGTGAACCGGCACGCTCTCGATGACTTCGAGCTTCAAGCCGTGCGCCTCGATCGTGTCTTTCAGCGCGCGGATCTTTTCGACGGGCCAGACCTCGCCGACCGGAACGTCGTAAATCGCCGAGACGATCCCATACATCCCGGGAATCTGGCGAATGTAGGCGAGGGGCACGGGATCGCTCTCGCCGTACCAGCGAAACGTCATCTTCATGTTGGTTAGGAATCCTAGCTATTTCGAAACGAGCGGCACTTCCTCCGCTCGTCACATTGGCAACGGCAAGTGCGGCTCAGGTAATGACGCCGACTTGCCAGGGCACGAATTCGTTTTGCCCATAACCCAAAAGCTCGCTCTTCGAACGCGTACCCGACGCGCAGTCGAGCATCATGCGAAAGATCTTCTCGCCGAGTGCGTCGATCGTGTGGGTGCCGTCCACGACACCTCCGCAGTTGATATCCATATCGTCCTCCTGCCGCTCCCAGAGGGCCGTATTGGTCGAGAGCTTCAGCGACGGTGCGGGCGAACAGCCGTAGGCCGAGCCGCGTCCCGTCGTGAAGCAGATCAGGTTCGCACCCGAGGCCACCTGCCCGGTGGCCGAGACGGGGTCGTAGCCGGGCGAATCCATGAAGACGAAGCCCTTCGCGGTAATCGGCTCGCCATACTCATAGACTTCGACGAGGTTCGTCGTGCCGCCTTTCGCGACCGCGCCCAATGATTTTTCGAGAATCGTCGTCAATCCGCCCGCCTTGTTGCCGGCCGAGGGATTGTTGTCGAGCGCGGCGTGATTGCGCGCACAGTACTCCTGCCACCACGCAATACGTGCCAGGAGCTTTTCTCCGACTTCCCTGCTCACCGCGCGGCGCGTCAACAAATGTTCGGCGCCGTAGATCTCCGGTGTTTCCGAGAGTATCGCCGTCCCGCCATGCCGCACGAGACGATCGACGGCCGCACCCAGCGCAGGGTTCGCGGAAATGCCGGAGTAGCCGTCCGAGCCGCCGCATTGAAGCCCGACGACGAGATGCGCTGCCGGCACGCTCACACGCGTGGCCCGATTCGCGTCGCCGAGCATCTCGCGCACCATCGCAATGCCGCGTTCGACCGTCTTGCGGGTGCCCCCGCTGTCCTGGATCGTGAAGCTGCGCAGCTTGGGCGCATCGCCGCGCAGACCGCCGGCTTCCAGTACGCCCTCGATCTGGTTCGTCTCGCAACCGAGTCCGACGAAGAGCACCGATGCGAAGTTCGGATGGAGAGCGTAGCCCGCCAATGTGCGCCGCAAGATGCCGATGCCTTCGCCATGCATATCGATGCCGCAGCCGAGCCCGTGCGTGAGCGCAACCACGCCGTCGACGTTGGGGTAGTCGGCCAGTGCCTCGGGATGGACGTCGCGCCGGAAATGATCGGCGATGGCGCGGGCCACCGTGGCCGAGCAGTTGACGCTCGTCAGGATGCCGATGTAGTTGCGCGTGGCAACGCGGCCGTCGTCCCGGCGAATGCCCATGAAGCTGGCGGGTTCGGGGACATAGGCGGTCGGGTGGACATCGGCGCCGAATGCGTGCTCGCGCGCGAATTCGGCCATGCCGAGGTTATGGACATGCACATGCTGCCCGCGCGCGATGTCCTCGCGCGCCACGCCGATGACCTGGTTGTAGCGTTTGACCGGCGCGCCCGCGGCGATGGCACGCGTGGCGATCTTGTGGCCGGGCGGGATCAGCCCCGACACCACGAGGTCTTCGCTCGCGATGCGCGCGCCGGACATCAGCTGACGCGTGGCGATGACGACATCGTCGTTCGGATGAAGGCGGATCACGAGGTGATCCTGAGAAGCGAGTGAAGACATGGCATGCCTCGAATGACGAATGACGGGTGCGCGAGCGAGCTCACACCGCGGAGCGCGCGCCGGCGTCGACGCTGCGTGCGTCGGGCTCGACCGGCAGCGGCTCGATTTTGCCGACGATCACCAGATAGCTGAATGCGCCGAGAAAGCAGAATCCCCCGGCCACGACGAGCGGGATCGTGAACGAGCCCTTGGTCATCGCGACCATGACGCCCGTGAACGTCGTGATGACGATGCCGGCGAGATTCGATGCGAAGTTCTGGATCCCGCCGATCGAAGCGACGTGTCGCGGGGTGGGCGCGACGTCGGCCGGCAGGGACCAGATGCTGGCCGCGGCGAAGGCCAGGCTGCCGTATGCGATGCCGAAGAACGCAAGCATCAGATAGACGTTCGATGTGAGCGTCGAAAGGGTGATGACCGACGACATCAGCATACCGCCGACCATGCAGGTCTTGCGCGCCGCCGTGAGGCTCCAGCCGCGGCGATAGAGCGCGTCGGACACGAGGCCGCCGATCCAGCCGCCCGGAATCGCCATCAGCGCCGGGATCATCCCCAGCGTGCCGAGCGACTTGAGCGAGAAGCCCCGCGTTTGCACGAGGTAGCTCGGAAACCAGGTGATGAAGAAGTAGATGACGAAGTTCAAGCAGAAAAAGCCGAGCATCATGCCCCAGAGCGTGCGGTGCTTGAACAGCGACGCCCAGGTGACCTCGTTGCCCGTCCGGGCCGGCGCTTCGTAGACGGCGTCATGTTCGCCCGTCATGTCGGCATGCGCGGGGCTGCGATAGATGACGAACCAGCCCACGATCCAGAGTGCGCCGAGCGCGCCCGTGATGACGAACGCGGCTTTCCAACCGAGCGTGCCGATGATGAGCGCGACGACGGGGATCGACAGTGCCGATCCCACGCGCGAGCCGCTGTCGAAGATGCTCGTGGCGAGCGCCCGCTCGCTGGGCCGGAACCACTGGCTCACGAGTTTGGCGCACGAAGGGTAGGCGCCGGCTTCGCCGATGCCGAGCAGCAGGCGGCAGCCGAACATGCCGGCCACGCTCGTGACGCCCGCCGTCGCGGCGGTGAAAATCGACCACCAGCCGACCGCGAGCGGCAAGGCGATGCGCGCGCCGACGCGATCGACGAACCAGCCGAACGGAATCTGCATCAATGCGTAGGTCCAGAAAAATCCGCTCAGAATGAGCCCCATCTGTGCCGGTCCGATGCCGAGCGCCTTTTCGATTTCAGGCGCGGCGACCGCAAGATTGGCGCGATCGATGTAATTCACGGCGATCGCTAGAAAGCACAACAAAATCACGACCCAACGCATTTTCCTCATTGCTTGTCTCCTGGTTGCTTGCCGGAGCGGGTGCTTTGTGCCCGCTCCAGTGATATGAATACCGGCTTTGAAACGAGACGGCGGCGGCTACTCAAACTGCGGTGGCCGTACGCAGTGCTTCGTTGAGTCGCGGTTGCGCCAGCCCGAGGCTGAGTTCGGCGGCCATCGCGACGACGGGGCGCAAGCGCCGTTCCTTCTTTTCGCCGTGGTTGCGGGCGATATCGGCGAGCCGGTGGTCCAGAAACGGGTTCAGGAACCGCTCGCGCACGTCCTCCAGATACCGGCGTGCCGCTTCGCCCTGGCCCTGCGCATCGAACACCGGCAGCACTTCGTCACGCCAGACGGACTCGAGATCGGCGCGCAAGGCGGCGTCGCGCATCGCATGCAGCGTGTTTTCGTCGGCGGGGCGCCCGTCGGTTTGCCAACGCTCGGCGAGATAGGTATGCCCGAGGTTCAGCAGGAACAACTTCAAGCTCTCGTAGCGGTGCAACTCGTCAGTGACGATCATGGCGTCGTGCTCGCACGGCAGTACCATGCCCGCGCGCCGCTCGATCGCCCAAAGGGCGTAAGGTTCGGCGATGGCGCCGACGGGCCGGATCGGCTCGGAGACGATGCGGTCGACGAGCGAATTCACCCAGACGCAAGTCTCTTCGATATAGCGCACGAATGCGGCATCGCCATGCCATTGCCGCGCGAGGCCGGCGACGAGCGCGCGCAGCGTATCGCCGTTCTGGCTGACGAGCTCGCACGGCAGCAACGTGAGCGGTGCGCCTGAGGCCGCGAAGCGCGCATGTAGCAGCACGGCGAGTTTGGCGGCGAAACCGCGCGGCACGCGCGTCTCCTCGTGCAGCAGTTCCGCTGTGTCCTCGTCGTCGCATCGATAGCCGCTGTCGCCGGTGTTCGAGATCACGACGCGCGCATCGCGGACGAAGCGCTCGCGCACCGTCGCCCAGTCGCTATTGGCATCGAGCGCTTCGTCGACGGCATCGCATTCGATCGTCGTGTCGACGACGGTCTCGCGTTGCAGCCCGCGCACTCGAACGGGATAGCGCTTCGCGGCGCGCAACGCTTCGATTCGCGCACGGCTTTCGGGATTGCTCGTCGTCTGGACCACGGTGACGTGACCCAGTGCACGACCCGTTTTCAACGCCTCGGAGATGAACAGATCGGCATGCGCCTGTAAAAAGCGGCTCGTGCCGAATTGAATAATCGGATTACCCATTATCGATGACGGTGGAGTTTCAGCAGGCAACGAGGGCTTTGATGACGCCGGCGTTCGGATCGAGCAGCTTCGGAAACGTCTCCGGCAGTTCGGCAAGCGTCAGCCGGTGCGTGTTGAGGGCTTCCGTCGGAATCTTGCCTGCGCGCATGGCGTCGAGCACGGTCTCGAAATCGGCCGGTGTCGCGTTACGGCTTGCCAACAGCGTTGTCTCCCGCTTATGGAATTCGGGATCCGAGAAAGAAATCCGATCCCGCACGATCGAGATCAACACATACTTGCCGCCGTGCGCGACGAATTCGAGCCCGCGCTCCATGGCTTTGATATTGCCCGTCGCGTCGAAGACGACGTCGAAGAACTCATCGCCGGTGACCTGTGCGAGCGCCTTTGCGTCCGTGGCCGCGTCGCTCGTATCGAGCAGCACCGTGTGGTCCGCGTGCAGCGCCTTCGAACAGACCTCGAGCCGGTCTGCGCGGCCATCGAGCACGGTGACTTGCGCGCCGCGAAGCTTGGCGAAAATCGATGCGGCCATGCCGATCGGCCCCGCGCCGACGACGAGGACGCGTTGTCCGTGCTTCACCTCGGCACGCGCCGCGGCATGGGCGCCGATCGCGAGAAATTCGAGCATCGCGGCCTGATCGAGCGTCACGCCGTCGGCCTTGAAGACGAAGCCCTGGGGCACGGCGAGATATTCGGTCATCCCGCCGTCCGCATGAACCCCGAGCACGCGGATATTGACGCAGCAGTTGGTCTTGCCTGCACGGCATGCGACGCAGTGGCCGCAGGACAGATAAGGCATCACATAGACCTGGTCGCCGGCCTTGACCGACGCGCTCGCAGGCGCGGATTCGACGATGCCGGCCAATTCGTGGCCCATCACGCGCGGATAGGCGAGGTAAGGCTGGTTGCCGGTAAAGATGTGCAGGTCGGTACCGCACACGCCCACTCGCTTGATACGGATCAGGACGTCGTCCGGGCCGGCTTCGGGCCGCGGGCGCTCGGAAACGGTAAGCTTGCCCGGTTGTTCGCAAATGACGGTTTTCATCGAAGGCAGAAGGGTTAGGGGACGGATTGCCGCCGAACTCGGCGGCCTGTGCGGCGACCTGCTGAGAGACATTTGGCCTTACCAGCGTGCAAAATATAAAAATTGAGCGAATTGGTCAAGCCAATTTTGCGAGGGCGCATTGGTCTGTCGAATGCACCGAGGTGCCCGTCGAGGGTATGTGCCGAGGTGCGGCTTCGATTTACAATCGCGGCTCGTTGGCGGGCGCTGGAGTCCGCCGGGGTCTCATCGACAGGATGTACACGTGGCAGCCAAACCCGCCGAGACGCGTCGTCTTTATCTTCAGATTGCCGACAAGCTGCGTGCATTGATGGAGCAGCCTGATTTCGCGCGCAATGGGCGATTGCCGCCCGAGCGGGAACTGGCCGAGCGGCTGGGTGTATCGCGCCCCACGGTACGCGAGGCGCTCGTCGCACTGGAACTCGAGGGGCGCGTCGAGATTCGCATGGGCTCGGGCGTCTATGTTTGCGCAACACAGGGCGAAGCACCGAGCGCCGTGCCGAACGAGGATGAACTCGGCGACAGCCTCGTCGACAACATGGCGGCTCGCTCGCTCATCGAGGGGGCGATCGTCGCGAGCGTGGCGCCGTTTGCGAAGCCGAAAGCACTCAAGGCGCTGCGGGGCATTTACGACGACATGGCGCGCGAAGTCGCGGCGGGGCAAATACCGATCGGCCCCGATCGTGCGTTTCATGCGGCAATCGCGCAAATGTCCGGCAACGAGGTGTTGATTCGACTGATCGCATCGCTCTTCGACGAGCGGCACAGTCCGCTTTCGACGAAATTGCGGGATCACTTCGAAAACGACGGCACATGGCGCGCGGCGCTGGGCGAGCACAAGGAGATTCTCGAAGCGCTCGAGGCGCGCGACCCGGTACAAGCGCAAGCAGCGATGCAACGCCATATCAAGGCATCGCTCGAGCGCGTGATGGCGCAGCGCAAGCAGGGCTGATATCGCCTGTGCGGGCGGCGATTTTGCGCGAGACAGTCGTCGCGCGGCGCATACGGATATGCATGCCGTATGCGTGCATTCGGTTTGCGGATTGCTTCTTCGTACATTCGATTCTTCGGATGCGGCCGATCGCTATGCTGCATGCACTTGTTCGCGCTTCAGGAGAATCGTTATGTCTTCGCTGTTCGTTTCTGCGGAATCCACCGGATCTCATCCGTGCTCCGGCCAAGATGAGTCTGGCGTGAACCTACCGCGGAATACTCCGGTGGGAGCGCGCGAATTGGCGGCTTTCGGTAGATTGGCCCCTCTGTACCGATTTGCCGTTACGCGTTCCGGTGAAGTAGTCGATTGCGAGGCTGAACGCTCCGCGGGTCTTGTGTGTGCGCCGCTTCGTTCACATGTGCCGACGACGAGCTTCGTGACAACGGAAGCCATCGACTATCGCGCGTTGCTGCATTCGGTCAGGCAACACGGTAAGGAGCCCGGTCCCGCTATGAGCGAAGAGTTTTCGACGGTGATGAGGGTCGTGCGCGCGCTCATGACGGAGCAAGACGGCAAGCCTCTATCCCCGGGGCAGCGCGAGCAATGCGCCTTGCTGTTGGACGCCGTCGGCTCATGGTCGAAGCAGCCGCCCGACATGATGCACGCCAATATCGAGCGGGCGCTCATGGAGTGTTCGACGCTGCCCGACGATGCTCGCGCGATGCTGTTGGGTGCGATCGTGAAGTGGGACCTGTCACGTCTCCCGGAGGCCGCCCAGGCCGGCGACTATTATCGCCTGGACCGGATGATCGACTCGCTGACGGGCAACGCGCGGTTCGAGTTGTCGGGGCGCCTCTCCGCGTCTCTCCGAACGTTCGACGCTGGAGCACGACGGCGCTCATGGATAGGCGTTTCTGGATCGGCGCTTGGCATCCCGCCCCGCGAAACAGCCCCGAAACGCGATATCCCGATAGCCGTCGCCGGAAAAGTGGAGCGGCAGTTGGTAAGGGATCCGAACGACCGCAATGCCGACGCGGGCGCGTGACCACACGTCAGCGCTCGCGCCGCGGCCGCTTACTGCCAGAACTCCGACATTTCGATATTGCGCAAATCGAAGACGAGCACTTCGGCATCGCGCCCGTTGCTGAAGCTCAGATTGCGCTCATCGCGCAAACGCATCCCGTCGCCTTCGCCGAGCACTTGTCCGTTGACGGTTACGCTGCCGCGCGCGACATGGACGTAAGCGAAGCGGTGCTCGTCCAACGTCAGTTGCGCGGCTTCGTCGCCGTCGAAGAGCCCGGCATAAACACGCGCATCCTGGCGTAGCTCCAGGGATTCCTGCGCGCCGTCGGGCGAGAGGATCAACCGCAGCTTGCCGCGTTTTTCCGCCGGCTCGAACGTGCGCTGTTGATAGCGCGGCTCGGCGCCGTTGCGCGCAGTGGCGATCCATATCTGCAGAAAATGCACCCGCTCCGAGGGCGAGGGATTGAACTCGCTGTGCAGCACGCCGGTACCCGCGCTCATCAATTGCACATCGCCGGGGCGAATGACCGAACCCGTGCCCAGCGAATCCTGATGCTCGAGCGCGCCCTCCAGGACATACGAGAAGATCTCGACATCGCGGTGCGGATGCTTGCCGAAGCCCCGGCCGGGCATCACGCGATCGTCGTTGATGACGAGGAGATCCGAGAAGCCCATCTGCTCAGGATCGTAATAGCCGGCGAACGAGAATGAGTGGCGCGAGCTGAGCCATCCGTGTTCGGCGCGTCCGCGCTCGTTGGCATTTCTGATTTCAACCATGTCGACCTCCGTCAAATCGTTAGTCCGGCAGCGGACGCTCCGCCGCCGTTCACCGTAACGACAGTCTAGGTCAACCGGGACGTGCAAAATCATGTGAAAATGAGACTCACTGTCACGTCATGGTGGACATTCGCATGCAACTCGATGACCTCCGCATTTTTGTCGCCACCGTGGATGCGCGGAACTTCACGTCGGCGGCAAATCGCCTGCAGCTTTCGAAGCAGTTCGTGAGCCGCCGGGTCATGGCGCTGGAGTCGTCGCTCGGCGTGCGGTTGCTCGTGCGCAACACGCGCAAGCTGGCAGTGACGGACCTCGGCCAGGACTTGTATGAACGCGCGAAACGGATTCTTGCCGAAGTGGCGGATGCGCAAGCGGCGCTGTCGCTCGGGCGAACGCGGCCGCGCGGTCTCCTGCGCGTGAGCGCGCCGCTGTCGTTCAGCACTGCCCACCTATCGCCGCTCGTCGCGGACTTCATGCGCGCGAACCCCGACGTGCGCATCGATATCGAGCTGAGCGATCGCACCGTCGACGTGATCGGCGACGGCTTCGATATGGCCCTGCGCATCGGCACGTTGACGGATTCGACGCTGATCGCTCAGCAGCTTGCCGAAATACGGATGATCGCCTGCTGCTCGCCACGCTATCGCCCGGCCGAGCGTTTGCCGGCGACCCCCGCCGATCTCGCCCGTCATGCCTGTCTGCTTTATGGGCGGGAAGGGGTGACCGGATGGACGCTGACCGTCGACGGAGAAAAGCGCGTTTTCGAGGTCAGCGGACCGTTGCGTGCCGACAATGGCGAAGTCGTTCGCGATGCGGCCATTGCCGGCCTTGGGATTGCACTGTTGCCGGAGTTCATCGTTTCCCCTGCGCTGGCGAGCGGGGCGCTCGTGGAAGTCCTTTCCGAATTCGCCGCGCCGTCGCTCGCGCTCTATGCGGTCTACCCGCAGCACCGCGAGCACTCGATCACGGTGCGCTCGTTCACGCAGTTCCTGCGTCAGCGTTTCGCGCGCGGGTTGGGGCAGCAATAAGCCCGTGCGCCGCATGCGATGTGTCAGCCAGCGGCAAGCGCGATCGGGCGCCGCCCATGCGATAATGCCGCACATCTCTTTCCAGCCGGGCCGCGCAGTCGATCGAACCGCAACGCTTTTCGTCGCTATCTCCTCGTGCTCATCCGGCCTCGCAGCCCTCGTGAAAAATTTCGTTGTCCCAATCGATGCGCTCGCTTCGTTCGACGAGATCGTCGACGTGCGAACGCCGCTCGAATTCGCCGAAGACCATATCCCGGGCGCAGTGAGCGCGCCCGTGTTGAGCAATGAAGAGCGCGTCATCGTCGGGACGCTGTACAAGCAATCTCCATTCGAAGCGACGCGGCTCGGCGCCGCCATGGTCGCGCGCAACATCGCCCATCATCTGGAAACCACGTTTGCCGATCGTCCGCGCAACTGGCGTCCGCTCGTCTATTGCTGGCGCGGAGGCAAACGCTCGGGCTCGATGACGACATGGTTCAACCTGATCGGCTGGCAGGCGCGGCAACTCGACGGCGGCTACAAGGCTTACCGTCAGCGGGTGCTCGACGATCTGGAACGATGGCCGTCGCGCTTTCGCTATGTTGCGTTGACGGGGCACACCGGTACGGGCAAGACGCGGCTGCTGCATGCGCTCGCCGAGGCAGGTGCGCAGGTGCTCGATCTCGAAGGCCTGGCCCGGCATCGCGGCTCTTTGCTCGGCGCGCTGCCGGGCGAGCCCCAGCCGACCCAGAAGGCGTTCGATACGGCGCTCGTGGCGGCGTTCTCGCGCTTGAGTCCGGAGCGGCCTGTGTTCATCGAGGCGGAAAGCCGCCGCATCGGTCAGATCACGTTGCCGAGTTCGCTGCTCGATGCGTTTCACGCCGGGCGATGTGTGCGCGTGTGCACGCCGTTGCCGATCAGAGTGAAATTCCTGCTGGAGGATTACGGACATCTCTTCGATACGCCGCAATACTTCAAGGACCAACTCGCGCGTCTCGTCGGACTCCACAGCCGTCAGACGGTCGGGCATTGGCATGCGCTCGTCGACGCGAACGAACGCGAGCGGCTTTTCACCGAACTGGTCGAGGCGCACTACGATCCGGCCTATGCACGCAGCAGCCTGCGTTCGTTCGGCAATATCGATCGTGCGCTCCCGTTTTCATTCGATCCTTGCTCGTCGACGCAAGTGGAACAGGCGCGCGAACTGATCTCGCGTATCAACGCGGAGCCGCTGCCCGCGGGCTCGCCGGTGCCAACCCCCGATGCGCGGACCGAGCGGACCGGCGCCGCGCGCAACCCGCGGCACGGCGCGCCGGCCAATCTTGCCGACAGTTGAGGAGCGCCGTGGGCGGCGCCCGTCCGCGTGTGTCGCTTGGGCGGATGGCCTGCGCATGTCGAAACGGTGCGGAACAGCCGCCGCCCGAATCGTGAATCGTCATGCAGGGAAAGACATCCGCGGGCGAATCGGTTAAAATCCCGCGCTTACGCTTCGGGGCGTTCGCACCGTGTGCACCGTGCACACATCACGGGCGCGATGCCTCGGTGTGCCGGATATCGGAGCGCGCATCGCGCGCGCGTCCGGCTGCGAGGATGGCGAAATTGGTAGACGCACCAGGTTTAGGTCCTGACGCCCGCAAGGGTGTAGGGGTTCGAGTCCCCTTCCTCGCACCACTTCTTTTTCGTTCACCGGCCAGGCTTTCGCCACAGGCACCCGGCCTCGGCTCGATGCCTTCACTCGGCGAGACATGAACACCATCCACGACACGACGCACGGCACTGATCGGCCCGTACGCACGGCTATCGTCGGTGCCGGCGCGATCGGCGGAGCCCTTGCGATCGCACTGGCCCAGGCGGGGCACGCGGTCAGCGTGCTTGCGCGCGGTGCGACCCTTGCGGCTATTCGCCAACATGGCATCCGCATGGTGGACGCCGCCACCGCGAGCGACACCGGGCGGGCCGCAACGGTCCGCGCGAGCGACGACCCGAGCGAGCTCGGCGAGCAGGATTTCGTCGTCATCGCGCTCAAGGCTCAGGCATTGCCTGCCGTGGCGGCAGCGCTTGCGCCGCTCGTTGGCGCGTGCACGGCCGTGGTGAGCGCGACCAACGGATTGCCGTGGTGGTTTCTCGACGGTATGGATACGCCGCTTGCCGACAGCCGCCTCGAAGCCGTCGATCCCGGTGGTTGCATCGGTCGTATCTTGCCCGCGGCACGCTCGATCGGCTGCGTCGTCCACCTCTCGGCGTCGACCGACGCGCCCGGCGTCGTCCGGCGCGGAAAAGGCAACCGTCTCATCGTCGGTGCCGCTCAGGCGGCGCTCGGCCCGAGCGCCCCCGCCTTCGCGCAAGCGCTGCGCGAAGGCGGGTTCGACGCCGAATGCACCGATGCGATCCGCGGCGACATCTGGGCGAAACTCTGGGGCAACATGAATATGAACCCGTTGAGCGCGCTGACCGGCTCGACGGCCGATCGTCTGCTCGACGATCCCTACACGCACGCGCTCACCGTGCGCATGATGGAGGAAGCCGCCGCGATCGGCGGCAAATTGGGCTTCTCGAGCGGCATGACGATCGAAGCGCGTCTCGCCGTCACGCGCGAGCTCGGCGCATTCAAGACTTCGATGTTGCAGGACATGGAGGCGGGCAGGCCGCTCGAGATCGGCCCGATTCTAGGGGTGTTTCCCGAGCTGGGCCGCAAGCTCGGCGTGCCGACGCCGTTTTGCGACGCTGTGCTCGGCTTGCTGCGTCAGCGCGCCGCATCGAGCGGCCTCTGAAGTTCCCGGCTGGCGTCTTTCGCCGCGTCCGCGCCGATTCGTTCCGTCTGCTTTAAGCGCTTTGCTGCCTGTCGCTCGCCGCGGTCATTCACGCTCCGCGAGCGCATTCGCGATCACCTTGTCGAGCACACGGCCGAGGCTGGCTTTTTCCGCATCGTCGAGACATGCGAAGAGCTCCGCGTTCCATTTGCGCGCAATCGGCATGACCTTGCGATACAGCGCCCGGCCTTCGCTCGTCAGCGAAACGAGCACGACGCGCCCGTCCTCGCTGCTGGCCTCCCGCCGAACGAGTCCGCGCTGGATCAGCGCTTCCGCGGCGCGGCTTGCCTGACTTTTGTCGAGATTGGCGCGCCGCGCGAGATCCATGATCGAAAACGGACCGAAGGAGCCGACCGCCGCGATGACGCGCGCTTCGGGCAGCGTGATATCGAGCTTGGCATGGTAGCGTTCGCTGATGCCGCGATCGGACAGTTTGTTGAGCACGTGCATGCGGTAGGTCAAAAACTGCTCGAGCCCGAGTTTGGCGGCGGCCTTCATAGCGGTCCTTTTGGTTATCGGCACAGTGAGGCGAAGCCCGCGCGGGCACCGCGCGCGAGGTTCATGCGCCGTATTTTATGCGCGTCAGCTGCTCGGCCGCGTTGGCGAGCAACATTGCGGCATCGCGGATCGCCGCTTCCAGCGTGATCGGGCCGGGCGCCGGCGAGAAGCAGCCATCGAAATGCGCGGACAAGTGCGCAAGCGCCGACGGATCGACGGCGCCCGACAGCAGCGAGGCGGGCACCCCCGCGGCGCGCGCGTGCTGGCAGGCGATGAACGGCGCTTTGCCCCGCAGCGTTTGCGTATCGGAACGGCCTTCGCCGGTAATGAGCCAGTTCGCTCCGCTCAGCGCCACATCGAGTCCCTGTTGAACCGCCACGACTTCCGCGCCGGGTTGGAATTGTGCGCCGAGCATATGCAGCGCGAAGCCGAGGCCGCCTGCCGCACCGGCGCCGGGCAGCGCGCGTGCGGTCCGGCCCAAAGCCGTTTCGAGCATCGTCGCGAAGCGTTCGAGCACGGCATCGAGCGGCGCGACCTGAGCGGGCGCGACGCCTTTTTGCGGACCGAAGACGGCCGTGGCACCTTGCTCGCCCGAGAGCGGATTGTCGACGTCGGACATGGCGACGAACGAGACTTCGCGAAGCCGCGTATCGAGCCCGGCCGCATCGATGCGCGCGAGGCGTGCGAGCGATTCGGGCGTCGGCTCGAGCTCGCGCCCCTCGGCGTCGAGCAGGACGAGCCCAAGGCTCGCGAGCAGGCCTGCGCCGGCGTCGTTGGTGCTGCTGCCCCCGAGCGCGACGAAAAACCGGCGCACGCCGAGGTCGAGCAGCGAACGAATCGCCTCACCCATGCCGCGCGTGCTGCGCGCCTCGACGGGCGTGCGCATCGCGACCGCATCGGTGATGCCGACGATCTCCGCGGTCTCGACGATCGCGCTGCCGTCGGGCAAGAGCCCGAGCGCCGCCTCGCGCACTGCGCCGGCTGCGCCGCTCACTTGTACGACGCGGCGTTCGCCGCCGTGAGCGAGCATGGCGTCGAGCGTGCCTTCACCGCCATCGGCCATCGGCGCGAGGCGAACGACGGCGTCGGGTCGTGCGCGCTTGATGCCGGCGGCGATGGCGGCGGCCACGGCCTGCGCGCTCAGCGATCCTTTGAACGAATCGGGCGCGATGACGACGACCGGGGCGGGCGAGAGGTTGGGCATGACGTCTCCTGTCAGTTTTTTTCATGTGCCGGGCGAGCGGGCCGCCAGCGTCGGTCGACAGCATATCAGCGCCCCGGCGCCGACGGGTAGCCGGCGGCGGACGCGGGACATTCGAAGCGGCGCGCGCGAGCGGACGCGATATATCCTGAAATGTGCCTTGAAAAACCGCGATTCGGGGCTTGCTGGACCAATAATTTGCTAGAATGCTCGATTCTTCCGATCCAACCCGTGCCGTCGCCTCCCTGCAGGCATGCGGGCACGGAGCAGGGCGACGCGCGCGTCGGGCCGAAAAGGTGATGCGGCGCCTTTTTGCGAGAGATGCGCCGCCCCTGGCACGGAGAAGGTAACCCGATTCGCTAGATCAATTTAGGACGATTGAAGCCATGGCTAACGTTGTTGAAAACCTCGGCAAGCTGGAACGCCGCGTGACCATTTCCCTGCCGAAGGAAGCGGTGCAAAAGGAAATCGAGTCGCGTATCCGTCAGATTGCGAAGAACGTGCGCATGCCGGGCTTTCGCCCCGGCAAGGTGCCGCTCAAGATGGTGACGCAGCAGTATGCGGGGCAGGTCGAGGCGGAAGTGTTGAGCGACAAGGTCGGCAAGCAGTTCTTCGACATCAGCCGTGCCGAGAATCTGCGCGTGGCGGGCCAGCCGAGCTTCAGCCCGAAAGAGGGCACGGGCGAGGAGGCCTACGCGTTCGATGCGACGTTCGAGGTCTACCCGGAAGTGAAGCTCGGCGATTTGTCGACCGCGAAGGTCGAACGCTCGGTCACGACGATCGCGGACGCGGAAGTCGACCGCACGCTCGATATTCTGCGCAAGCAGCGCGTGCACTACCATGCGCGTGGCGAGGCGGGCGAGCACGGTGACGGCGGCGGCGATCAAGCTGCCCAAACCGGCGACCGGGTGACCGTCGATTTCGTCGGCAAGCTCGATGGCGAGCCGTTCCAGGGCGGCAGTGCCGAAGACTTTGCGTTCGTGCTGGGCGAGGGCCGCATGCTGCCCGAATTCGAGCAGGCCGCAACGGGCTTGAAAGTCGGCGAAACGCGCGAATTCGACTTGAAATTCCCGGACGACTATCACGGCAAGGAAGTGGCCGGCAAGACGGCGCAGTTCACGATCACGATGAAAAAGGTCGAATGGCCGCATCAGCCGGAAGTCGACGCGGAATTCGCCAAATCGCTCGGCATTGCCGACGGCGATTTGACGAAGATGCGCGCCGAGATCAAGGAGAACCTCGAGCGCGAGGCCAAGCGCCGGACGCAGGCCATCGTCAAGAACCAGGTAATGGACGCGCTGCTCTCCATTTCCGAACTCGAAGTTCCGAAGGCACTGATCGAGCAGGATCAAGAGCGGCTCGTCGAAATGGCGCGCCAGGACTTGACCCAGCGCGGCGTGCCGAATGCGGCGAACGCCCCGATTCCGGCGGAAATGTTCAAGGAGCAGGCCGAGCGTCGCGTCAAGCTGGGCCTCGTGCTGGCAGAACTCGTGAAGGCCAACGGCCTCGAGGCGAAGCCCGAGCAGATCCGCGCCGAGGTCGAGGAATTCGCCAAGAGCTACGAGGACCCGAAAGAAGTCATCCGCTGGTATTATTCGAACCAGCAGCGTCTGGCCGAAATGGAAGCGTACGTCGTGGAAAGCAACGTCGTCGAATTCGTGCTCGGCAAGGCGCAGGTGACGGACAAGGAAGTCAGCTTCGAAGCACTGGCAAGCGCCTCGGCGCAAGCGTAAGGTCTCGCCGCGAACGGCGTGCAGGCTGTCGGAGCGACGGGCGCACGCCGTTTTTGCTGACGGGTGCGCGTTCCCGGTGCCGTTGCCATCCAAGACCTATTCCGAAAAGGAACCATTGCATGACCTTTCGCGCTCAATTGCTGGACACCTTGGCCTCGAACGCGCCGCGGGATCTCGAGACGCAGGCGCTCGGCCTCGTCCCGATCGTCGTGGAAACGAGCGGCCGGGGCGAGCGTTCGTACGACATCTATTCGCGGCTGCTGAAGGAGCGTGTCGTCTTCATGGTCGGCGAAGTCAACGATCAGACGGCGAATCTGGTGGTCGCACAGCTGCTGTTCCTCGAAAGCGAAAACCCGGATAAGGACATCAGCCTCTACATCAACAGTCCGGGCGGGTCGGTGTCGGCCGGCATGGCGATCTACGATACGATGCAGTTCATCAAGCCGGACGTTTCGACGCTGTGCATGGGTCTTGCGGCGAGCATGGGCGCATTCCTGCTGGCCTCCGGTGCCAAGGGCAAGCGCTTCGCGCTGCCGAACGCACGGGTCATGATCCATCAGCCGCTCGGCGGCGCGCGCGGCCAGGCTTCCGATATCGAAATCCAGGCACGCGAAATTCTCTACCTGAAAGACCGGTTGAATCACTTGCTCGCGCACCACACCGGTCAGCCCGTGGAACGTATCGCCCGCGACACCGACCGTGACAATTTCATGTCGGGGGAGGACGCCCAGGCTTACGGCCTCGTCGACCAGGTGCTGCAAAAGCGCCCCTAATCGTGACGGACCATCTCGCGGCAGCCGGCATTCTTTCGCTCGTAGGTGCGGATGCCGGCTCAAGCGATGCTATAAATGGTCGATAATAAAGTTCAGGGCGTCGACGGCGGAGACGCCGCCCCATGTTTCGTCTGTAGAATCCGACCCTAAAGTCGAAAGCCGACGAACAGCGTACCTAGTTTTTCGAGTGTCCGGAGGCTCGTATATCCATGGCGGACAAAAAAGGTTCGAACAGCGAAAAGCTGTTGTATTGCTCGTTTTGCGGCAAAAGCCAGCATGAGGTGAAAAAGCTCATTGCGGGCCCGTCGGTGTTCATCTGCGATGAATGTATCGACCTGTGCAACGAGATCATTCGCGACGAAGCCGCGGGCGCAGGCACGGACGCAGGCTTGTCCAAATCCGACCTGCCGAGTCCGCAAGAAATTCGCGACATTCTCGATCAATACGTGATTGGTCAGGAACGGGCGAAAAAGATCCTGGCCGTGGCGGTGTACAACCACTACAAGCGGCTCAAGCACCTCGACAAGAAAGACGACATCGAGCTCTCGAAGAGCAATATCCTGCTGATCGGGCCCACGGGCTCGGGCAAGACGTTGCTCGCCCAGACGCTCGCGCGGCTGCTGAACGTACCGTTCGTCATTGCGGACGCCACGACGCTGACCGAAGCGGGCTACGTCGGCGAGGATGTCGAGAACATCATTCAAAAGTTGCTGCAAAACTGCAACTACGAAGTCGAGAAGGCTCAGCGCGGCATCGTTTATATCGACGAGATCGACAAGATCAGCCGTAAGTCCGACAACCCGTCGATCACGCGCGACGTGTCTGGCGAGGGCGTGCAGCAGGCATTGCTCAAGCTCGTCGAGGGCACGATGGCGTCGGTGCCGCCGCAGGGCGGCCGCAAGCACCCGAACCAGGATTTCATCCAGGTCGACACGACCAACATCCTGTTCGTTTGCGGTGGCGCCTTCGACGGACTCGAGAAAGTCATCACCGACCGGACCGAAAAGACCGGTATCGGTTTCGGCGCGACGGTCAAGAGCAAGCAGGAGCGCGACGCCGGCGAGGTGCTGCGCGAAGTCGAGCCCGAGGATCTGATCAAATTCGGGTTGATTCCCGAGTTGATCGGCCGCCTGCCCGTCGTAGCGACGCTCGGCAAACTCGACGAAACGGCGCTGATGAAGATTCTCGTCGAACCGAAGAATGCGCTCGTCAAGCAGTACAACAAGCTTTTCGCGATGGAACGCGTCGAACTCGAGATTCGTCCCGCGGCGTTGCAAGCCGTGGCGCGCAAGGCAATCCGCCGCAAGACCGGCGCGCGTGGCCTTCGCTCGATTTTGGAACAGGCGTTGCTCGATGTGATGTACGAATTGCCGGCAATGAAAGGGGTCAGCAAAGTGATTATCGACGACAACGTAATCGAGGGCGACGGAAAGCCGTTGCTGATTTACGAGGAAGCCCCGAAGGTAGCGGGTTCCAACTGAGCGATGGACCTGCTGGGCCTAGGGTTTTCTTTGACATAGGCCGTTCATGGCGACGTGAACGGCTTTTTTCGTTTATCTTGTGGGTTAGCACTGACGACTTCGACACTTTCACTGAACTTTTTCCCACGCGCGAAGGCTTGCAATCGATGTAGCGGGCCTCAACTACCGAACGTTCTGAATCCACTAATGGGGAAATGAAATGTCAGGAACCCAACTCCTCCCTTCCGAGCGCACGACGCTCCCGCTGCTGCCCTTGCGAGATGTGGTTGTTTTCCCACATATGGTGATCCCCCTTTTCGTGGGGCGCCCCAAATCGATCAAGGCGCTCGAAGTGGCGATGGAGGGTGGCAAGCACATCATGCTTGTCGCACAAAAAACGGCGGCCAAGGACGAGCCGACCGAAAAGGACATGTACGAAGTAGGATGTATCGCAAACATCCTGCAAATGCTCAAGCTGCCCGACGGCACCGTAAAAGTGCTCGTGGAGGGTTTGCAGCGTGCCAAGACGCTGACGATCGAAGAGCAGGAGACGCAGTTTTCCTGCGAAGTCATGCCGCTCGAACCCGACCATGCGGACAGCGCCGAAACCGAGGCGCTGCGCCGTGCGATCGTGTCGCAGTTCGACCAGTACGTGAAACTCAACAAGAAGATTCCGCCCGAGATTCTCACGTCGCTTGCCGGTATCGATGAAGCGGGGCGTCTGGCCGATACGATTGCCGCACACTTGCCGCTCAAGCTCGATCAAAAGCAGCACATTCTCGAGATGTTCCCGGTCGTGGAGCGGCTCGAGCACCTGCTTGCCCAGCTCGAAGCTGAAATCGACATCCTCCAGGTCGAAAAGCGCATCCGTGGGCGCGTCAAGCGTCAGATGGAGAAGAGCCAGCGCGAGTACTACCTGAACGAACAGGTCAAGGCGATCCAGAAGGAACTTGGCGAAGGCGAAGAGGGTGCCGATCTCGAAGAGCTGGAAAAGCGCATCGAAGCCGCACGCATGCCGAAGGAAGCCAAGAAGAAGGCCGATTCGGAACTCAAGAAGCTCAAGCTGATGTCGCCGATGTCGGCCGAAGCGACGGTCGTGCGCAACTACATCGATACGCTCATCGGGCTGCCGTGGCGCAAGAAGAGCAAGGTCAACAATGACCTCTCGAACGCAGAGCGCGTGCTCGATGAAGACCACTTCGGCCTCGAAAAGGTCAAAGAGCGGATTCTCGAGTATCTCGCGGTCCAACAGCGCGTCGACAAGGTGAAAGCGCCGATCCTGTGCCTCGTGGGGCCGCCGGGGGTAGGGAAGACTTCGCTCGGTCAGTCGATCGCGCGTGCGACGAACCGTAAGTTCGTGCGCATGGCGCTGGGCGGCGTGCGTGACGAAGCCGAGATCCGCGGCCATCGCCGTACTTATATCGGTTCGATGCCGGGCAAGATTTTGCAGAGCTTGACGAAGGTCGGCGTGCGCAATCCGCTCTTCCTGCTCGACGAAGTCGACAAGATGGGCATGGATTTCCGCGGCGATCCGTCGTCGGCGTTGCTGGAAGTGCTCGATCCCGAGCAGAACCACACGTTCGCCGATCACTATGTCGAAGTGGACTTCGATCTGTCGGATGTGATGTTCGTGGCGACATCGAACTCGCTCAATATTCCGCCTCCGTTGCTCGACCGGATGGAAGTGATCCGCTTGTCGGGTTACACCGAGGACGAAAAGGTCAGCATTGCGCAGCGTTATCTGTTGCCGAAGCAGAAGAAGAACAACGGCTTGAAGGAAGGCGAGATCGAGGTTGCGGAGCAGGCGATTCGCGACATCATTCGTTACTACACGCGCGAAGCGGGTGTGCGTTCGCTCGAGCGTGAAATATCGAAGATCTGCCGCAAAGTCGTGAAGATGCTGCTGCTGAAAAAGGCGGAGGGTGCGGTCAGGGTCGAGGGCAGCAACCTCGATACGTTCCTCGGCGTGCGCAAGTACGACTTCGGTTTGGCGGCCAAGCAGAATCAGACGGGCCAGGTGACGGGTTTGGCTTGGACGGAAGTCGGTGGCGACCTGCTGACGATCGAAGCCGCGGTCATGCCCGGCAAGGGCAACGTCATTCGCACGGGTTCGCTCGGCGATGTGATGAAGGAGTCGGTCGAGGCTGCGCGTTCGGTGGTCCGCTCCCGCTCGCGGCGTCTCGGGGTCAGGGACGAGGCGTTCGAGAAGCAGGATATCCACATCCACGTGCCGGAAGGTGCGACACCGAAGGACGGTCCGTCCGCCGGTATCGCGATGACGACGGCGCTGGTGTCGGTGCTCACGGGTATCCCCGTGCGGGCCGATGTCGCGATGACGGGTGAGATCACGCTGCGTGGCGAAGTACTGCCGATCGGCGGGCTCAAGGAGAAGATGCTGGCTGCACACCGCGGTGGCATCAAGCTCGTGTTGATCCCCGAGGAAAACGTCAAGGATCTGACCGAGATTCCCGACAACGTGAAGAACTCGATCGAGATCGTGCCGGTCAGGTGGATCGACAAGGTGTTGGAGCTTGCGCTGGAGCGGGTGCCTGAGGCACTGCCGGAAGAAGAGCCGAAGGCTGAGCCCGTTGCCGAAGCGGCGAAGGATGCGGCTACGACGGAAGTCGTCAAGCATTGAAAGATGACGGCCGCAGATAAGCGGCTGTGAAAAGCCGCGAGAGGCGCGCAATGCGCTTCTCGCGGCTTTTTTTGCGCCCGGTAGGGCGCATCAACGTGGAGGTGAGAACCTTTGAAAGTTTCTCGTCTTGTTATCTTCTCATTGCTGCTGGGACATCAAGTAGCGTTTTCACAGAGCATCGATTGCACGTCGAATCAGCTTGATATCCGCCAAATCGCGGGCGATGCCCCTGGCATGAGCAAATCCAATGCTTTTTTCGCCATCCTGAATGTTGGGAAAAAGCCTTGCAGGCTCAGTGCGCAACTTGTCAGGGTGGGTGAAGAAGCGTTGAGGGTAAGCTTTCACGACAACACCCCGGTTGATTTCGTGCTTCCGCCTGTGCGCGAGAAACGCTTTATTCATGCCAAAAACGTGATTGGCTTCAACGTCAGTAACGATGGCGCCAGCGGCCCGACAAGACATATCGGTGCGCTTCATTTTGAATTTCAAAACGGAGATTCCTTTACTGCCGACTATGCCGGATACGACACAGCGCCTTTCACTCCTCAGGCGCAAATCATTCCGTTTTTCGCCTGGCAGATTTTTCAGGGCGATCAATGCCTGACGCCGCAAGGCAAAGCTCTTTCCTTTGTCGAAAACCCGGAAATCGACACACGGAAACGGCTGTCGTGCGGCTAGCAAAACCTTCCGCATCCGGCGCAACCCTGGTTGACACTCCAGTTTCGGCCATCTTTAATGGGCCAGCGCAGCATCGCCTGCGCTTTCTTTCGGGCACTTTACGGTGCTCTCACAACTGCAGCCCAACAATCATCATCGGGGACTCGGATGAACAAGACGGAATTGATCGACCACATTGCAGAACAAGCAGATCTGTCGAAGGCGGCGGCCGGACGGGCGCTCGAGGCCGTGATCGGCGGCGTCAAAAGCGTGTTGAAAAAGGGCGGCTCGGTGACGTTGGTCGGTTTTGGCACGTTCGCCGTCGGCAAGCGCACGGCGCGCACGGGCCGCAATCCGCGCACGGGCGCAGCCATCAAGATCAAGGCAGCTAAGGTTCCGAAATTCAAGCCTGGCAAAGCGCTGAAAGATGCGCTAAACTAGCGGGCTCGTTGGCTGGCAAGCGTTGAATCGTACGGCTACCAGTCAACGGATGTAGCGCGAACGGGTGCTTAGCTCAGTTGGTAGAGCGGCGCCCTTACAAGGCGTAGGTCGGGAGTTCGAGCCTCTCAGCACCCACCATTCCGTTTCGCGATTCGCTTTCAGGCAGTTCCGCAGTACCTGCCGCAGTGGCCTGCCGCAGTAGCCTGTGTAATACCGAAGACCCGCACAGCTTTTAGCTCTGCGGGTTTTTTGTCGTCCTTCCGGCGCCCGGGAACGTCCGCCGGCTGCCGCCTGTATCCGGGCTGTTGTCGTTCAATCCCGTCGCCAGGCGGACGATTCGTCGCAATCGCCCTCGAAAAGCAGGCGCTCATCGGTAAATTCCCTACGTCGATGCGTTTTGCGCGGGAGGCGCAGCGCGCCGATATTGGCGCGACCCGACGCGTTCCTCCCTCGAATCCCCCGTCACCATTGGCTTTGCGCACATCGCGCATCCTCTCGTGTTTTTCAGCGAACGCTGCATCCCTCGGCTTCATAACCTCAGGTATCGGAAAGGGCGCAGAAAATGTATCGGGATGCGTCGAATTGGCTTGGTACGCTTCGATCCATGCAATAGATATCGATCAGCGATTGGCCCTCAGCGGAACTAGCGTGCCGGGATGCAACGAATGACGACTGACGCGACTGGCGCGTCGGAAATCTCCCCGGCACGGATAGCGCAATACGCACTGAAAACTGCCGCCGGGTGGATTAGAAAAACCGACGAGACCAAGAACGGTCACTTGGACCGAGGGCTATCCGATCGCGGCCTTCGATTTCTTGAACTTGCCAGTTGGAATGAAAGCATGCCCCCGAATCTGACGTTCGCACCGCAGGATGTGGTTCCGTCCGGCGTGATCGATGCGAAAGCCGCCTCATCGGTTGCAAACCCGATCGCAGTTGGCGGCACCGATATTCTGACGGTCCGAAACCTGTCGAAAATCTTCGGTCCGAAACCCGAACGTGCAGCCGAGTTGGTCAGGCAAGGCCTCGGTCGAGACGAAGTCTTCGAACGCACGGGCAGTATGGTTGCCGTCAACGACGTCAGCCTCAGCGTCAAGGCAGGCGAGATTTTCGTCATCATGGGCCTATCGGGTTCCGGCAAGTCGACGCTGGTCCGGCTCCTCAACCGATTGATCGAGCCGACATCAGGCCAGGTCATTCTCGAAGGCCGCGATATCGCGCCGATGTCGACGGTCGAGTTGCGCGACGTTCGCCGCGAGAAGATGGCAATGGTATTCCAGTCGTTCGCGCTGCTGCCCAATCGCACGGTGCTCGACAACATCTCATACGGGCTCGAAGTCGCGGGAATGAAAAAGGCCGAGCGCTACGAAATCGCTCGAGCCGCACTCACGCGAGTCGGTCTCGGTTCATACGAAAAACTGCTGCCCGGCGAGTTATCGGGGGGCATGCAGCAACGCGTCGGCCTTGCTCGTGCGCTGGCGGTGAATCCTTCCGTGCTGTTGATGGACGAAGCGTTCTCCGCGCTGGACCCGTTGATTCGGCATGAGATGCAGAGCGAACTGCTGCGGCTTCAAAAGCAGGAGCAGCGCACCATCGTCTTCATCTCGCACGATATCGAAGAAGCCATCAAGATCGGCGGTCGCATCGGCATCATGAAGGACGGTTGCCTGATTCAGGTTGGCACGCCTGCCGAGCTGATCCAATCGCCGGCCGACGACTACGTGCGGGACTTCTTCCACCACGTCGACGTCTCGCGCTTTCTCAAAGCCGAAAGACTGCTCACCAGAGTCGAACGCGGCGTGATTGCGGCGGATATCGGTGCGCCCGCGGAGCACTACGTCAACCAGATGATCGACGGCGGGCTGGAGTGCGCCTATGTGTGCGATCAAGCGGGCCGATTCCAAGGTTGCGTCACCCCCACGTCGCTGCACAAGGCCGGTGCGCGTCCTCTGCGTGAAGCATTGCTGCAGGACTTGAAGACGGTTTCGCCCGAGTCTGACTTGCACGAACTTGCCACCATTGCCTTGAGCCAGGAACACGACGTGCCGGTTGTCGATATGGGCGGGAAGCTGGCGGGCGTCGTGTCGTGCAGAACGATACTGAAGCAGGTTATGGAGCGGAGGGCAGTATGAGTACCTCGTCGTCGATCTTCGGCCAGTTTGCGGAAAACGCCGTCACTTTCCTTTTCAATCATTTCCAAGGCGGCTTCAACGCGTTTTCCTCAGCATTGGGCGCGGTGATCAGACTGCTCGAGGACGGTCTGGCTGCGATTCCATTCATCGCGATGCTCGTCATCCTCGTGGCCTTCGCGTTGTGGCGCCGCGGTATCGTCTTCTCAGTCTTCGTCGGCTTGGCACTCTGGGCGATCCATTACATGGGGCTGTGGCCGCAAACGGTGTCTACGCTGGCGCTCGTCGTGGCGGCCACGTGCTTCAGCCTGATCATCGGTGTGCCGCTCGGCATCTGGGGTGCCCGCAACAACGGGGTCGAGCTGGTCTTGCGATCGCTGCTCGATTTCATGCAGACGATGCCGGCATTCGTCTATCTGATTCCCGCCGTCATCCTGTTCGGACTCGGCCGCGTGCCCGCCGTGATTGCCACGGTGGTTTTCGCGATGCCGCCGGTCGTGCGTCTGACGACGCTCGGTATTCGGCAGGTTCGAGAGGAACTGCTCGAAGCGGGGCGTTCGTTCGGGAGCACCGATGCGCAACTGCTTTGGAAAATCCAATTGCCGAACGCCATGCCGTCGATCATGGCCGGCGTCAATCAGACGATCATGATGTCGCTTTCGATGGTCGTCATCGCATCGATGATCGGCGCCGGCGGACTCGGCGAGTATGTGCTGAGCGGCATCCAGCGGCTGGACATCGGCATCGGTTTCGAAGGCGGGCTTGGCGTCGTATTGCTTGCGATCGTGCTCGATCGCTTGACCGAGACGTTCGGCAAATCGAAAAAGAAGAAAGCTCGGCCCGCTGCCAAGGCAGGGAAGGCCGGCGCAAACGACGTGGCAGCGCGTACGTAACGGATCCGACGATCGACCCGGCGTCGTCGATGCGACAGGCAAGTACCGATCGAGTCTGACGGACAGTCTGTCATAGCCGCGAGGTTGGACAGCCGGGGAAGTAAAAGGGGCGGGGAGACTGCGTACGCTACGTGGCAGCACCTGTGACATGGTTCAAAACGACACGAAGTAGATTAGGAGTCCTAAATGAACTGCAATGTTTTCAAGGCACTTATTGCCAAAGTTGCGCTATCGGCGGTTGCTGCTTTGAGTCTTGGCGTAGGTGTCGCCTCGGCTGCGGAGCCGATCAAGTTGGCGATCACGGATTGGGCCGACGTGTTGGCCACGGCGAACGTCGCGAAATATGTGCTCGAGACCAAGCTTAACCAGCCCGTCAAGTTCGTCAACGCCGACATCGGTATTCAGTACGAAGGCGTCGCGCGTGGCGACCTCGACATCATGGTCGGCGGCTGGCTCCCCGTCACGCATGCGGTGTACTACGCGAAATACAAGAACGACATGGACGACGTCGGCGTCATCTATACCGGCGGCAAGAATGGCTGGGCCGTGCCGGCCTACGTTCCGGAGTCCGAACTGTCGTCGATTTCCGATCTGAGCAAGCCCGACGTCAAGAGCAAGCTCGACGGCACGGTCCAGGGCATCGGCCCCGGTGCAGGCCTGATGCAAGCGTCCGAAAAGACGCTCCAAGCCTACGGCTTATCCAACTATCACCTTCAATCGTCGAGCGAAGCCGGGATGCTGGCAGCGGTGTCGCGAGCCAATCAGTCGAAGCAATGGGTCGTCGCCACGGTCTGGAGCCCGCATTGGCTCTGGCAGAAATGGAAGATGCGCTACCTGAAAGACCCGAAGGGCACGTTGGGCGGGGAAGAGCAGGTTCACGCGTTCGCTTCCAAGCAATTCGCCAGCAAATTTCCGCGTGCCGATGTGTTCTTCAAGCATTTCAAGCTGAAGCTCGCTGATGTCGAGGCCATCGAATTCGAAGGCAATGCCACGAACGACTACGCCACCGCGGCGAAGAAGTTCGTCGACTCGCATCCGGACGAGCTCAAGGCCTGGTTGCAGCAATGAGTCGAAGGTTGGCCGAGGGTCGTGTCCGGTCGACGCACGCCTGGCGGCAGCGGACGTTGCGGATGTTCACGGACGCTTCTTCGATATTTCTTCCGGCGGGCGCGACGGTGTGCCCGCCGACTCAATGAGGGCCGCAGTCCTGTAGGGCTGCGTTACACCAACGCTTTTGGGAGTGACCCGTGAACGAACACTCGCGCTTTTTTTCGGAAACGCTCCAGAGCCGAGACCCCGTCATCGCCTCGGAAATCGCGCTCGAGTTGCGCCGCCAGCAAACTCAGATCGAGCTGATCGCCTCCGAGAACATCGTCTCCGCTGCGGTGATGGAGGCGCAAGGGACGGTATTGACCAACAAATATGCCGAAGGCTATCCCTCGAAACGCTATTACGGCGGTTGTGACCATGTCGACCGGATCGAAGCGCTGGCCATCGATCGCGTGAAGGCGCTGTTCGAAGCCGAGTATGCGAACGTCCAGCCGCACTCGGGCGCGCAGGCAAATGGCGCGGTCATGCTGGCGCTGGTCAAGCCGGGCGAGACGGTCATGGGCATGTCGCTCGACGCCGGCGGCCATCTGACGCATGGCGCTCGTCCCGCCCTGTCGGGCAAATGGTTCAACGCGGTGCAGTATGGCGTGAGCCCGGAAACCTTCCGCATCGATTACGACAAGCTGCGCGCGCTCGCGCAAGCGCATCGTCCGAAGCTGATCATCGCGGGGTATTCGGCTTATCCGCGCGCGCTCGATTTCGCTGCGTTCCGCGACATCGCGGACAGCGTCGGCGCGCTGTTGATGGTCGACATGGCGCATATCGCGGGCATCGTCGCAGTCGGCCGGCATGAGAACCCCGTTCGCTTTGCCGACGTGGTGACGTCGACGACGCACAAGACACTGCGCGGACCGCGCGGCGGCTTCATCCTCACGAACAACGGCGACATTGCCAAGAAAATCAATTCTGCCGTGTTCCCGGGGTTGCAGGGCGGCCCGCTCATGCACGTCATCGCCGGCAAAGCGGTGGCGTTCGGCGAAGCGCTTCGTCCCGAGTTCACGGCGTACATCGATCAAATGCTGCGCAACGCACAGGCGCTCGGCAATGTACTGAAGGCCGGCGGCCTGAGTCTCGCGACAGGCGGGACCGACAACCATCTGCAGTTAGTCGATTTGCGACCGAAGAGGCTGACGGGAGCGCAGGCGGAGAAGGCGCTGGAACGCGCCGGCATCACATGCAACAAGAACGGTATTCCGTTCGATACCGAGAACCCGACGGTGACCTCCGGCATTCGGCTTGGCACGCCGGCGGGCACGACGCGCGGATTCGGCACGGCTCAATTCGAGCAGGTCGGCGAAATGATTCTGGAAGTGTTGTCGGCGCTGGAGCGCAACCCCAACGGCGACGAGCAGGTGGAGCGCGCAGTGCGCACGCGCGTGAGAGAGCTGTGCGGCCAGTTCCCGATTTATTCGCATGCGGTGGACGTCGTATGACCGGCGATCGAGCGTGATTGCTGGTAAACCCATCCGATTTACCTGGTTGCAGATAACTGATGAGAGAAACGAAATGAGCTTCGAGGGTGTGCATACTCCGCTCGTGACCCCGTTCAAGGCGGACGGCGAGATCGATCATGAATTGCTCGGCAAGCATGCCGCCAATCTGGCCGGCCGCGTCTCGGGCCTGGGCGTGGGCGGAACGACGGGCGAATACTACGCGTTGAGTTTCGACGAGCGTGTGCAGACGTTCAACACGGTTGCACAGGCGGCTGGCGGCAAGACGTATCTCACCGCCGGAATCAACGCAACGACGACGCGAGAGGTGATTCGCCTCGGTCAGGAAGCAAAGCGGGCGGGCATGCAGGCGCTACTGGTTGCGGCGCCGTACTACGTGCAGCCGACGCAGGAAGAGTTGCTGGCTCACCTGCTGAAGGTGGACGACGCGCTCGACATGCCGGTCATGCTTTATAACTTTCCGGCTCGCACGGGAACGGAAATCAGCGACGACGTCCTCGAAAAACTGCTCGAGCGCCCGAACTTCCTCGCGATGAAGGAGAGCACCGGAGACATTGCGCACCTGCACCACCTCGCCACGTACTTCAAGGACCGGCTGACGTTCAGCTGCGGCATGGACGACCAGGCGCTCGAATTCTTCGCGTGGGGCGCGAAAAGCTGGGTCGGCGGCGCCTCGAATTTCTTGCCGGAAGCGCACGTGGCGCTGTTCGACGCGTGCGTCGACAAGGGCGATTTCACGTTGGGCCGCAAGCTGATGGCGCAGCTTCTGCCCGTGCTCGAACTGCTCGAGCGCAGCGGCAAGTTCATCCAATACGTTCGCTATGGCTGCGAATTGGCGGGCCTGCCGGTCGGCGTGGCGCGGGCACCCCTTGGCCGCCTCTCAGACAACGAACGCAGTGCATTCGCACAGCTTGTCGAGCCGATGTTGGGCAACGCCCGGTAACGCGTATGACCTCGAAACTGGAATTCGCGCGGTTTCCCGCTCCCGACGGCGTGAACGGTTGGTGGGAGTGCCTGCCTCCAGCGGCGCCGCCACAGGCCACGGTAACGTCCGAGCAACGATTCGACTGGGTGGTCATCGGTGGAGGCATCACCGGATTGTGCGCCGCGCGCCGCCTGGCCGAACTCGCGCCCGACGCGTCGATTGCCTTGGTGGAAGCGGACCGTATCGGACGTACGACCGCGGGACGCAATTCCGGTTTCTTCGTCGATTTGCCGCACGACATCAGCAGCGAGAGTTACTCCCGCAGCGTGGAAGCGGACAAAGCCGACGTTCGGCTGCAACGCCATGGTATCGACTATGTGCGTTCAGTCGTGCGTCGGCACGACATCGAGTGCGATTGGCGTGACGACGGCAAGTTTCATGCGTCGGTCAACAAGAAGGGCCACGCGGCACTTTCGCACTTCGCGGAAGGTTTGTCCCGCATCGACGAGCCTTTCCAATGGCTCGACGAGGCCGCGATCGGCAAGGTCACCGGGACGGGTTTCTATCACGGTGCGCTGTTTACACCGGGCTGCAGTACCGTTCAACCGGCCGCGCTGATGCGGGGTCTCGCCAAGACGCTGCCGCCGAACGCGAAGGTTTTCGAAATGAGTGCGGTGAGAGACATCGACGATCGCCGCGATATGAAGGTGCTGACGTTCGCTCATGGAACGATCAGCGCGAAAGGCGTGATTCTCTGCACGAATGCCTACGCGGCGAGGTTTGGGGGGCATCCCAACGGCTTGCTGCCCGTCTATACGTTCGCATCGATGACACGTGTGATGACACCTCGCGAAATCGCCGAGCTCGGCGGCGCGCAATCATGGGCGCTCATTCCCGCGGATCCGATGGGCACGACCGTACGCCGGTTGAGCAGCAATCGCATTTGCGTGCGCAATCACTTCGCTTTCCGGCCGGGGCTCGAGGTGTCTCAATCCGATCTCGCGAAGGCGAAGAGCTTGCACCAGCGCTCGTTCGATCGGCGCTTTCCGATGCTCGGAAACCTCGAGCTCGAATATACGTGGGGTGGGCCGTTGTGTCTGTCCGCCAACAACGGCGCGCTATTCGGACAACGAAACGACGGGGTGTTCGAAGCGATCGGATGTAACGGACTCGGTTTGAGCAGAGGTTCCGCATCCGGCAAGCTCATCGCGGAGTATGCGCTCGGTCAGTCGAGCGACCTCGTGCATCAGCTACTGAATCAACCGCATCCGCGCTCGCTACCCGCACGTCCCATCGCGGACGTGGCCGTATCGGCCGCGATCTGGGTCAAGGAATTCGCGGCGGGCGCCGAGCTCTAACTTTCAAGGACTAGACCATGGCAACGTATCAGGAATGGAAGAACAGGGCGCAAGCGTTGCGGCTCGACGGCCGGGCATTCATCGCGGGCGAGCGATGCCCCGCTGCGTCGAATGAGACGTTCGAAACGCTCAATCCCTCGACCGGGAAGGTATTGGCCGATGTGGCCAAGTGCGACGCCAAGGATGTCGATCGCGCCGTCGTCGCGGCGAGAGCGGCGTTCGAAAGCGGCGTGTGGTCGAAGGCGACGCCGGCCCAGCGCAAGGGCGTCCTGCTGCGCCTCGCCCAGTTGATCGACGAAAACGCAGAAGAACTCGCGCTGCTCGAAGCGCTCGAAGCAGGCAAGCCGATCAGCGAATGCCTCGGGCTCGACATCCCCGAATCGGCGGCCTGCATCCGCTGGCATGCCGAGGCGACGGACAAGCGCTACGACGCGCTGTCGCCATCGGGCCCGAGTGTCGTCAGTATGATCACGCGCGAACCGATCGGTGTGGTCGGAGCGGTGCTGCCGTGGAATTTTCCGGCGCTCATGCTCGCATGGAAAATCGGCCCGGCGCTATCCGTCGGCAACAGCGTGATCGTCAAACCTGCCGAGCAGACGTCGCTTTCGACGCTGCGCATCGCCGATCTCGCACTGGAAGCGGGTGTGCCCGCCGGTGTTTTCAGCGTGGTCACGGGCTTTGGTGAGCAGGCCGGCCAGGCCATCGGGCAGCATGCCGATATAGACCTGGTCGCCTTTACGGGCTCGACGGAAACGGGCAAACGCTTTCTGCGCTACTCGGCCGACACGAACTTGAAGCGTGTCGTATTGGAATGCGGTGGCAAGAACCCGCAGGTCGTGCTACCCGACGTTGCCAATCTCGACGCTGTTGCGGAGAATGCGGTTGCCGCTGCCTTCTGGAACATGGGTGAGAACTGCAGCGCGGGATCGCGCATTCTCGTCCCGGCGTCGATGAAGGCTGAGCTGCTGCAAAAAGTCCGATCGGTGCTGGAGAGCTGGAAGACAGGCGATCCGCTCGACCCGGACGTGAAACTGGGCTCGTTGATCGAACGCCCGCACTATGAGAAGGTGCTTGCGCACATCGAGACGGCGAGGGCCGAAGGCGCGCGCCTGGTGTGTGGCGGTAAGGCGACGCTCACCGAGAGCGGCGGCTGGTTCGTCGAGCCGACGATTTTCGACAACGTGAAACCCGACATGGCGATCGCGCGCGAAGAAGTGTTCGGCCCCGTGCTTTGCTTCATCGAATACGGCGACGTCGAAGAGGCCGTCCGAATCGCCAACGACACCTGCTATGGTCTGGCAGCATCGCTTTGGACGGACAACGTCAATCAGGCCCACAAGATCGCGGCGCGCATCCGGGCGGGCACGGTCACCGTCAATTGCTTCGGCGAGGGCGATTTGTCGACGCCGTTCGGCGGTTTCAAGCAATCGGGCTTCGGCGGCCGCGACAAATCGATTTACGCTCATGATCAGTACTGCGAACTGAAGACGACTTGGCTGAAGCTCGATTGACGGAGCGCTTCGAGCGGATCACCGGCGCCGCATAGCGGGGAGGGACACCGAGGGTAGCGCGCTCTTGTCAGCGAGTGGCGGCGCTAGCAAACTGTTATATCTGAAGCGTCCGCGTGAAAGGTGAAGGCAATGCAAAAGAAGCAGTTGTTCGCCGATAGACTCCTCGCCCAGATGCCATCGCTCAGGGCGCTGAGGTGCTTCGTCACGGCGGCGCGATACGAGAGCTTCACGCAGGCCGCGGAAGTGCTGTGCGTGACGCAGGCCGCGATCAGCCGGCAAATCAAGGAACTCGAGGATTCGCTCGATGTTGCGCTGTTCGAGCGCACGGGAAGACACATCGCGCTGACCGACGCAGGACGCATTCTCTACAACGCGTCGTATCTGTCGATCATGAACATCGCGGAAGCCGCGGAGGCCGTTCGCCGGTCCGACAGGCACGCGCTGACCGTTTGCGTCTCGCATACGTTTTCCGCATTATGGTTGTCGTTCAGATTGCCTCAGTTCCGCAAACGGTATCCGGATATCAAGCTGCACGTGATGGTCACCGAGCATTTCATGGAGATCGACGGGCTGATGGAACCTGACGTCATCATCACCAAGATTCCGCCGCGCGAGGCTGAGTATGAAGTGGAGCCGCTCTTTCACGACGTGGTGTATCCGGTGTGCAGTCCGTCGTTTCGCGAGCGCCGTTTTCACGGCAAGTCGCTGAAGCCGCTGGATCTGCTCTCGCATCCGACGTTGAATCTATCGTTGCTGGGACGAGCGCAGGTTTGCGAGCACGTCGACTGGCGCGTGTGGCGCAACTGGTTTCAGCACAGCGACGGCTCCGACATGCTCGTCGAAAACGACCATCTGGAAAGCAACGACTATCGGCTGCTCGTCGCCCAGGCCGAAGCGGGCGAGGGCACGCTGCTCGGCTGGCATCACCTGGTGCATCGCCAGGTTGAATTGGGACAGTTGGTCCGACCGGTCCAGGATGCGCTCGTATTCAACGACCGCTATCACTATCTGATCACGCGCAAGAACGCCAAGGTTCGCCCCGAGTATCTGCAGTTCCGCGAGTGGCTCTGCGAGGAAGTCGGAGCGATGATGCGCGAATGGGCTAGCACCGGAGCAGAGGAAAAGATTCGATGACGCTACGGGCTGCGCCTCGTAGTGTCAACCGCCCTCGGCGCACCGAGGGCGAACGGTATAACGCTCGGTGAGCGTCGACACTGCGCTCAGACCGGCGTTGTCTGAGTGGGCACGACGGTAGGCTGAATCGGCTCCGCGGTCGGTTGCGCGGGACCCGCTCCCACTTGCGCTTGCACATTGCCTAAGTAGCTACCGGCATACCCCTTCGCCACGGTCAGCGGCGCATTGACGGTTGCCGTCGTCGCCTTTTCCATCACCTTCTTGGTGATGCCGTCGGACATCGAGTCGAACTTGACCTTATGCCCACCGATGCCGTCCAATGCTTCGCCCACGCTGCCGAGTCCGCCTTCCGCCATCGACTGCGTGAAGTTGAAGATGCCCGGCGTCGGATTACCTTCCAATCTCGACTTCATATTGTTCATCGCGCTAACGGCATAGTATTGCGCTGCCTGAACAGGCATGTTCATGCCCACGGTCGCAGCCTTTTCAATCAGCGTTTTGGCGAGACCGTCGCGCATGGCAATCTTCGCCTCCGGCCCGGCGATGTCGCCCACGGCTTGGGCCGCCATACTCAGGCCCGCTTCTTCGAGCGCCTTCTTCAGGTTACCTCCGTCGAGCACCGTGCGGGCAACGTTCATCGCTTGTGATTCGCCCTCGAGCACTGCCGATCCCATGTCCGCCAACTCGCCGATACCCGGAATGAAGCTGAGTGCGCCGAGCGCCGTCGCGCCCCAGTCGAGCACCATCGATCCGATCTTCAGCCCTTCGTCGAGTGCATGCATCAGTGCGCCGCCGTTGTGTTTCGGCGTCTTGATGTTCGGCTGATCGGCGGTTCCCATCATCATGTCGGCTACGGCATCCTGATCGGCGGCCGTTTTTGGTGCGTGCGTCACCGGCTTTTGCACTGTCCGGTTGGCCTCGGACATGTTGTCGTAGAAGTGCTTGAAGTCATCATTGCTGATGTTGCCCGAATCGACCGTATGCCCGCCGCCGAAATCGAAGAACCCGTGATGGGTTTTGTAGCCCGTGATCGAGTTGTTGAGCACGCCGAACAGCAATGGGTCCGAAAGCAACTGAGACGCGGCTTGCTTGACCTTCGGATCGAGGCTCTTGTCGTTGACCATGCTCGTGAGTTTGTCGCGCGTGAGGTCGCCGTCGCCGAAGAAGGCCTTCTGATTCTTGTTGATGGTGTCGAGCGTATTCAATTCGTCCTGCGTCATGTGCATCGACGATGACGCGGCTTGCAGAAAATCAGCCGTGCTCATCTCGTCGTTGCCGCCGGACACTTGCTTCCATTGATCCGGGTGGTCGATGAAGTATTTGGCGGCCGCAATGACCTGGGGCGGCGTCTTTCCGGTCTTCGCGTCGCCGTCCACGATCTGCTTGAAATCGGCCAAGCCCAGATTCTTCGGCAAATTGTCGGAATAGCGATAGAGCTCTCGCATGGCATCGCTTTCCGTCATTTCCGACGGTTGAACGTTTCCGGTGGCGTCGGATGGGACGTAATTCTGCTCGTAACTGCTCGCCTGATCCTCTTTGAACGACGCGACCTGCTGGTGGTTGGCCGAGAAACTCGAGAGGTCGCCAGCCTTGATTTTTCCGCCGCACCGGCCATCGCCTTGCGAACCGATCGCATAGAACAGCTGCGGGTCGTTCTGCAATCCCTGGATCGCGGCCTTCAGGTCCGGCGGGGTGGAAGGATCGTTGGCCTTGTCCTGCAGCGATCCCCAGCTCAGTGGGCATTGATCCTTGTGACGGTCGAGCACGGATACGATTTGCAACTCGGTGTCGCTCAGCGTCCCGCTGTTCCAGGTCAGATTCGAAGACCCGG
The DNA here is from genome assembly GCF_057351765.1 of Trinickia sp. Taxonomy (NCBI): domain Bacteria; kingdom Pseudomonadati; phylum Pseudomonadota; class Betaproteobacteria; order Burkholderiales; family Burkholderiaceae; genus Trinickia; species Trinickia sp. Next base: position 162,858 of record NZ_JBMRBK010000079.1, read on the forward strand.
GTGGCGCGTTTTCCATGATCTTCTGTGCGGACAGGCCGCCGAAAACACCGCCGCCGTGCCCGGATGCAATGTTGTCCAGCAACGCCTTGTAGGCTGCACTCGAGTCGGCCTGCGGATTGGCTGATGGGTCGGCCGGCACTTGGCCGTCGGGCTGTGCCGCCTGAGCGGCCTGGCTGTCTTGACCGCGTGACTTTTTGTCGTCGGATTCACTATCGCTGCCTACGAGCGTGCCCAGGGAGTTGGACAGCATCTTCTCCAACTCCGTGTAGACGTTTTGCAGCACGGGATCCGATACTTGGCCGGCAACGCCGGCGCCGATAAACGCAGCGCCGCCGGCGGCCGCTCCGGCGGCCCCCGAGCCGAGCAGTCCTTGGCCCGAAGAGCGTCGCTTCGTCGTCCCGTCAGAAGAGGGCGACGTTGGAAGCTCGGATGTTCGATTCGACGAGGAGGTATGACTCAAGGGCATGGGGAGCCTCTTCTGTTCAAGGTTGAGACCGTGACGGAACTCCGCGCGCGTGGCGCTCATGCGGGTCGCAGCGCGTAGCCCGGGGAAACGCAGTCGGCGTGGACAGACAACAACTCGTTCAGCAAGAGCGTAGAGCGCGCCTGCGCGTTTTCAGGCAAATGCTGGCGAAAACGAGTCGCCACCCACGAAATGAACGAATGAGGCCGCTATGAACGGCGAGGGAAGCCCTTGGTCAGAGGACGACGCGCAGCATGGAGAACACGCCCATCACCGCGATGGAATCGACGCAGCAATGCGGTCAGCCAACTGCCCAAGAGCGCGGCTCAACGATGCCGCCTGGCTCGCCGCGTTGCTGTCCGGCATCTCTACGGAAAGCGTGGCCTGCCGTGTCAGCACCACGCGATCGGGGCGCCCCGTCGATAACGTCCAGGCGGCCTGCATCCTCAATGTCTTGCTCGTATCGATTTCGAGATCGAGGACGGTCACTACGAGCGCGCGTGTCTCGGTCGGTGCGGGCGAGTCCGGCAGGACGAACGCGCCTTCGGGCAAGCGCGATAGAAGATCCTCCGCGAGCGTGCGGCGCATCATGCGCGCAAGCGGCGCGCCCCAGCGGGTACCTTCATCGACCGACAATTGGTTCCCCGATATCTGCGTGACGACTTCGGGCCGGTCGAGTTCGCCGGGAATATGCAGGGCGGTGAGCTGCACCGGCTCGATTCGGCCGGTGGCGAGCGGCGTCGCAGCTGGCGCTGCGCTCAGCGTCACGTAGCGCATGGGCGGGCTATGACTGCAGCCGGCGATCGTCATGGCGCCCGCGAGCGACGAACCGATGACGATCGCCGCCAGCCGCATCGCGTTCGTCCGCGGCAAGCGGCGCCTTGTCCGGTTTCCGGCAGTGCGTGTCATGGTGTTTTCTCCTGCCTGCCCCGAACGAGCGCCTCGGGATGCTGATCGAGATAATCGGCCAATGCGCGAATCGAGCGTGCGGCGTCGGTGAGCTCGCGCAATGCCGCCGGCAGATCGTTCTGGCTCGTCGCATCGCCTCCGAGCGTATGGTTGGCCGCGGCGGCGGCCTGATCGGCGGAGTTCGCCACATCGCGCAGCTGCGCCACCAGCGGAGCGACTTGCGGCGATACCTGCTGCAACGTGCGATCGATCTGCGTGACCGCGCGATCGATATGCTCGAGCGAGTCGCCGATGCGCGGCGATGAACTCAGGGCATCGATGTGTGCCGCGATGCTGCGCACGCGCTCGCCCGTTTCCTTGATGGGAAGGCTGTCCATTTTGTCGACGATGTCATTCGCTTTGGACGCGATCGTATCCATGTCGGCGGACGCGACGCTCGGGATCACGGGTGTGCCGTTATCGAGCGCCAGTGTGGCGGCGGGTGCGTTCGCCACGAAATCGAGGCCGACCTTGCGAGGTCCGACGAGCGGTGGGTCCTGTGTGAGCCGTGCACGCAAGCCCTGGGCGATGAGGCGCCGCAGCATGCCGTCCACCGCGGGCCGCCAATCGCCGTTGGCCGGCGGCGGAGAACCGACGATGCCGAGCGCGGACGGATCGAGTGCGATCTGCACCGGTGTATCCAATGCACCGGTCGCGGCGTCGTAGCGCAAGTGCACATCGACGACGGTACCCACCTGGAAGCCGCGCAACTCAACGGCGGCCCCGTCTTTGAGCGCACCCGCCGCGCCTTCGAAGCGAACGGCGTAGGTGACGATGGGGCCGTGCCGCGGAGGCAGGGCAGGCCGGCTATCGTCGCCGACGAAGTGAGTCGTTGGCTTGCCAGGCCCGGGCTCCATGACGATTTCAGGCCCGGCCAAAAGCGCCTTGAGCGAGGCGAGATCGTCGATATCGGGTTTCGCACCACGCAGAAAAAATCGGGTGCCGCTGAGCAGATACCGCTTTTCGGCGTGATCGATCTTGAGCGTCGCTTCGACGTGCTGCCCGTCAGGTGCGAGGGTGACGTCCGAGACGTTGCCGACTTTGACGCCCCTTAGCGTGACGTCCGTATCGTCCGCCTTCATTCCATATGCATTGGCGAATGTCACCGTGACGGTCTCGCCTTCCTGAACCAGCGCACGCACGCCGAGCCAGATCGATACGCCCAGCGCGGCGATCGGCACTGCCCAGATCCAACCGGGCCAAGCGCTGCGCCGGACGTCGGCCTGCGTACGCCTCGATTTCGGCCTGTTCACGGACGCTTCCTATCGCGAACATCCCACATCATCCGCGGATCGAACGCGCGCGATGCCGCCATCGTCAACAGCACGACGAGCGCGAAGGCCGTGGCGCCTATCGCGGGACTCGCCGAGGCAATGCCATCGAAGTGAATCAACGGAACGAACGCCGCGATCGTGAAGACGTCGACGTTCGACCATCGTCCCAACTCGTCGATCCAGTGATAGATGTGGGTCTTCAGACGCAGATGCTTATGCGAGCGGCGTCTCACCGAACCGATGAACCAGGCCATTCCAGCGACTTTGGCGACCGGAATGACGATGCTCGTGCAAAAGATCAAAATGCCGAACGGCCAAAGGCCGACATGAAAGAGTTGGTAGACGCCGTCGATGATTCGATGGGACATGTGCCGGCCGAATTGCGTCGAAGCTGTCATCGGATAGAGATTCGCGGGCACTGTCAGGACGAGCGCGGCCAACGATAGCGCGCTTGCCCGCACGAGCGCATCCGTTTTGCGCGTATTGAGCTTCAATCCGCATCGGGGACACCGGTGGCCAACCTGTGAAGCCGGTTGAACGAGGTCGCATGCGAGGCAGGACACCACGGGCCCATCCCCCGCCGGTTCGCGTTCCGGGGCGATGGCTCGCCAGACGGTTCTCCGATCGAGCAACGCGCGCGTGACCATCGACAAGAGGGCGGCGGCAATGAAACAGTAGCCGCCGGCGCCGATTCTGCCGGTCAGATTCTGTGTCACGCGGGCGTATCCGACGAAGCACCCAACGAGGTAGACGTCCGGCATGGCCCAGACGTCGAGCGCCAACGTCCAACGGAAAAGCCGGCCAATGCCCCTGAAGCGTCGTCCCGCGTACACCGCAGCGAGCACGAGCGCGAGGCCGCCGAAACGCACGAACGGCAAAACGATGCCGAACATGCCGAGCAACAGGGCGAGCAACACCCAACCGTCGTCCCACATTGCCGCGATGCCGGACGCAAGGACGGAAGAGTGCTGAGTACCGAGTATTTGGACGGTCATCAGCGGCGCGAAATTGGCGGGCAGTAACAGAATAAACGTGGTCGCGGTGCAAGCCAGCGCTGCTTGCGTGCTACGTCCGCTGCGACGCTCGAGCGGATAATGGCAGACTCTGCACCGTGCGACCGAGCGCGCGTCGAGCGGCGAGAGATCCGCGAGCGTGCCGCATTCCGGGCAACCGATCGTCATGGCATTTCGCCCTCACTCTACGTCTCCGGGGTCCGGGAGAAAATAACAATGGCTCCCACGTGAGTAGCATGGTTCGTTCCCGGTGCGGATGCGAGGGCGCACGCGAGGCCCGGCGCGCCGATAGCGCGTTTTGCGCGCAACTATTGCGGCGGCGTAACGCTCAATCGGCGATCGCCTTCGCCTCGATATCGGCCTCTTGCGTTTGCAGCAGCGGGGTGCGCGCGAATACATCGGCGACCCAGTCGGCAAAGATCCTGATCTTGCGCGGCAGATGCCGATTGCGCGGATACATGATCGAGATGGGCCGGGGCGGACAGGGGTAGTCTTTAAGAATTTCGCATAGCGCGCCGCTCTGGATATAAGGCCAAAGCGGGAAGACCGCGCCTTTGAGAATACCCAAACCATGCAGGCCGCATGTCACGTACGCATCGACTTCATTGACTGCGATCATGCTGCGCATGTCGATCGTCTCGATCCTGTCTCCAACGAGGAAATCCCAGCTTCTTATGCGGCCGGTGTTGCTCGAGACATAGTTGACGGCGACATGTTCGCGTAGCGCTTCCAGCGTTTTCGGCTCGCCGAATTTCTCGAGATACGACGGCGCGGCACAGGTGATGCGCGGCAGATTGCCGAGGCGCCTCGCGACGAGTCCTGAATCCTCGAGCTCGCCGGTGCGAATCACACAGTCCACACCTTCTTCAATGACATCGACTTGCCGATCGCTGAGTCCCATTTCCACCTGGATGTCGGGATAGAGCGCAAAGAACTCGGGCAGTGCCGGAATGATCGCAGTCTTCGCGATCAACGACGGCAGATTGACCTTGATCCTGCCTTGCGGATTGAGCTTCGCGTGCGTGAGTTCGGCCTCCATTTCGTCGACTTCGGCCAGCACGCGCAGGCAACGTTCGTAATAAGCCTCGCCGTCTTCGGTGAGGCTGATGCTGCGCGTCGTGCGATTGAGAAGCCGTGCGCCGAGATGCGCTTCGAGCGCCGCGACCATTCTCGATACTTGCGGGGTGGCAAGCTGCAGCGATTCCCCTGCTTTGACGAAGCTGCGCGATTCGACCACGCGCGTAAACACTTTCATTGCCGCAAAGCGATCCATGGCGGCATCCTCCGATCGTTGTTGGAACAGCGAAACCGTTGCCCGCCCGGCGGTCATTGTTCTGTCAGGCGCACCAGTGAATTCTGGAATCGACTATTTATCCGCTGATTGAGCCCTTCTAAACTGATTCTACCTGCTGCAGATCGACATTCGCAGCGACGTATCGCACAACTTTTTGGAGCTCATCATGAAAGCATTGATCAAGGCAGCCGCGGTTGCCCTCGCATTGGCCGTACCGGCCCTTTCGTTCGCGCAATCGGATAATCAACCGCTCACGCGCGCTCAAGTACGCGCCGACCTCGAGCGCGCCATGAAGGCCGGCTTCAACCCGTCGGACCGTATGCATTATCCGGAGAATATTCAGGCTGCGCAGGCGCGTATCGCCGCCGAGAATGCCTCGCGGCAAGCGGCTGCCCAAGCCAATACGAGCGGCGTCGGCGGCGCAGTCAATGCCGCGGAATCGGGCCATGCCGCTGAAGGATCCGTGAGCTCGTATTCGCCGCCGATCTACAAACGGTATTGAGCGTCGCGTGCGGCGCCGAGCCGCTGAATTGCCCGGTGGTTTTTGCCCAGACGTTTGTCTGGGCTTTTTTGTTCATGGGCGGCGAGACATCGAGAGTTTGCTTGCCGTAGCCGCAAGCATCGCGGTGACCTCGTCGAGCGAAGGGGCGACGTAGCTGTCGATACGACGCATATAGGGACTCGTCAGCGAGGCGATGGCCTGACCCGACGGTCCGAGAATCGGAAACGTGACGTCCGTGACGCCGAACGTCTGAGCGCTCTCCTTACGCAGATGCCCCTGCGCGCGGATCGCTTCGAACATCGTTGCGAGCTCGTTCGACGAGCGTGCGATCTCGCCTTTTACGCGAGTGTGCTCGGCGAGCATGCGCGCGCGTTCATCCTCGGTTTGAAAGGCAAGCATGACTTGCCCCGATGCCGTATCGACGAGACCGACGCGCGAGCCCAGGCGAATCGACAATCCCCATGTGCCGGGACCGTCCACTTGCGCGATGACGAGCAGATTGCCCCGATCGTAGACGGTCAGATGACACGACTGCTCGGCGGTATCGGCGAAGCGCTGCATTTCGGGCACGGCCTCGGTCAGGAAGCGGTGCATCGGAGGGTGGCGGTGCGCCAGCGCGAACAGCTTCAGGCTCAGCGTATAGCGGTCGCCGCCCGGCGAGCGCATGACGTATTGGCGGGCGACGAGGCGCTCGAGCATCCGGTAAATCTCGCTCGCATTGCGGCCCAGCGCTTTCATGATCTCGGCCCGCGTCAGTCCCTCTTTTTGTTCCGACAGCAGCTCGAGTATGTCCAGGCCCTTGTCGAGCGCAGGCGCACGGTAGCGCTCGGCTTCGTCGGCGGCTGAAATATCGGTGGCCTCGTCGGCCGCGGTCGCGTTTTTCTCGGACTTCAATTGATCTGCCCTCGGGCGAAGGTTAGGGAAAACACCGGTCATCGCGGTGCTTGCGGTCAATCATCCGTATATGAATAATACATTCATCAATGAACTTGGTGGCGCGGACCGGGAACGGTGCGCGCGGCTGCCCCCGCAGGATAACCAAGCCGCCGACGAGCGGAGCAAAAGATGCCGGTCGATCTGCCGGCTGTTGCGTCGCACCGACGCTCAACGAGGAGGAGACGATGGCGTACGGTCCGGCGTTGGCGCGAAGCGGCGATGTGCAAGGCCATTCGCTGCACCTCGGGAGCGCGGCTGCCGGCGTCGCTGCCGTGCCCGTTGTGGACGTGCGCGGTGTGGTCAAGCGCTTCGGTGCCACGACGGCGCTGGCCGGCGTGGACCTTGCCGTCATGCCGGGCGAAGTGCATGCGCTCGTTGGCCGCAACGGCGCGGGCAAATCGACGCTCGTTTCGCTGCTCGCGGGGCTGGCGCGGCCCGACGCCGGGCAGATCCGTTTCGCGGGCGAGCCTGCGCCCGGCCTCGCCGGGCGCAGCCCGGGGTGCCCGAGCGTCGCCTGCGTTCACCAGCACTCGACGGCAATTCGCGAGCTGTCCATCGCTGAAAACCTGTTCCTCAATCGGCAGCCGTACGCGCGCGGCGCGATCGACTGGCGCACGATGCGGTGCGAGGCCCGTGCATTGCTCGACCGCTGGCATATCGATGTGCACGAGGACACCCGCTGCGCGGAGCTCGACGCATCGGCGCTTCAACTCGTCGAAATCGCGCGGGCTTTGTCGCAGGGCGCCCGTCTGATCGTGCTCGACGAGCCGACCGCCCAGCTCGATCGGGGCGAGATCCGGCGGCTGTTCAGTCGCATCGAGGCGATGCGGCGCGAAGGTGCGACGTTTCTGTTCATCTCGCATCGATTGCAGGAGGTCTACGACATCTGCCAGATGGTGACGGTATTGCGCGATGGGCGGCGTGTGCTGACGGCGCCTGTCGAGGGACTGCCGCGCGAGACCCTCATCGATGCGATGACAGGCGAGACAGGAGGCGATGGCATCGCCGACATCGGCATGCGAAAGATGCCGACTGCCGAACCGCTCGCGTTGGAAGTGGCGGGGCTCGCGGGCACGGATTTCGATGCTGTTTCGTTCGCGGTTCGACGCGGTGAGGTCGTCGGTCTGGTCGGAGCGTCGACGAGCGGGCGCGTGGAACTCGCCGAGGCGATCGCCGGCCTGCGCAAGCCGCGCTCGGGCGCGGTCCGCGTTCACGCACGAGGCGGGACGGGTGCAATCACGCTTCCCTGCGGCGATGTCGAGGCCGCGCTCGATGCGGGTGTGGGCTGCATGCCGAAGGCGCGCCACCGCGAAGGTCTCGTGCCGGGCCAATCGATCGCCGAGAACGTGACGATGACACTGGCTCGACGGCTCGGCCCCTGGGGCATCGTGCGCGATGCCGTCAAAAGCCGGCTGGGCGCCGAGGCCATTGCGTCGCTCGGCATCGTTGCGCGCGGGCCGCAGGTGCCAGTGGCGGCGCTCTCCAGCGGCAACCGGCAAAAAGTCGTCATGGCGCGCGCGCTGGCGACGAATCCCGATGTGCTCGTACTCGTCGATCCGACGCTTGGCGTCGACGTGAAGTCGAAAGAGATATTGCTCGCCCAGATCGACCTCGCCCGCGACGCCGGCCGCGCGGTGATCGTCTCGAGCGGCGAGCTCGACGATCTGCGCAGCTGCGACCGCGTATTCGCGATGTTCCGTGGCCGCATCGTCAAAACGTTTCCGGCCTTCTGGGCCGACCGTGAACTGATTGCAGCAATCGAAGGAGTCGATCTTGATGAAGCCTAGTCTGTCCGGCGCCGCCGTCGAAGTCCGCGCGGCCGGGTTCCCGTTTTCGACGGGGCAGCCCCTCCCGTCGCCCGTACGCTGGGAAGTGGCGCGCCGGCGCGAAGTGGCGCGCTTCTCAGCGCTTGCGCTGCTCGTCGCGATAGGCGCGCTCCTCAATCCCGATTTCCTCACGCGCGCGAATCTCGTCAACCTGCTCGGTGCAACGTCAGCCTTGGCGCTCGTCGTGCTTGCCGAGTCGCTGATCGTGCTCGTCGGGCAGTTCGACTTGTCGCTCGAGTCGACCTTCGGACTGGCCCCGGCGGTGGGCGTCATGCTCGTCATCTCAGCCGGTTCCGGCGGCCCGGGCTGGGCGTGGCCCGCGGCGGCGCTTGCGGTCGTTGTGGCCGTGGGTGCCGTGATCGGCTGGATCAACGGACTGCTCGTCGTCAGACTGCGCCTGAACGCTTTCGTCGCGACGCTTGCGATGCTGATCGTATTGCGCGGCGTGCTGGCCGGTGTGACGCGAGGGGGGGCCACGTTCGCGCTGCCCCCGTCGCTTCACACGCTCGCGGCGGCGAGTGCGCTCGGGCTGCCAATTTCGGTATGGTTCGCCGCCGCATCGTTCGCCGCGGCTGCGTTCATACTGCGCTATCACCGGCTGGGGCGCGCCCTTTACGCGATAGGCGGCAGCCGCGAGGCGGCGCGCGCGGCGGGCATTCGCGTCGAGCGTATCGTATGGGGTGTGTTCGTGATCGGCGGGGTCCTTGCGGCCGTCGGCGGTATGGCGGCCGTGGGCTGCGGCGGTGCGATCGACGCGAGCGGCGGCGGCATGATCTTCACCGTCGTCGCCGCCGCGGTCATTGGCGGGATTTCGCTCGATGGTGGCAAAGGGTCGATACTGGGTGCGCTCGCGGGCGCAATGCTGCTGGGCGTAGCGCAGAATCTCCTGATGCTCGCGCACGTGCCGTCGTTCTGGGTTCAAGCGATTTACGGTGCGGTGATCCTTGCAGCGCTGATGTTGACGAAACGGGCCGGCGGTGACGCATGACGACGATGACTTCTCCGACATTCGATCCCCGCCTGATTCTGCTCGCGCCGGAGGACAACTGCGTGATCGCCGCGACGACGCTCGAAGCCGGTACGGCGCTCGCCATCGACGGCGAAACCGTCGTCCTCGCGACGACGATCCCGCTCGCGCACAAGCTCGCGCGCCGTCCGCTCGCAGCTGGCGAGAAGGTCGTCCGCTACGGCGCGCCGATCGGCCATGTGACGGCGAGCGTCGCACGCGGCGAGCATCTGCACATGCACAATCTCGTGAGCGACTATCTGCCCACGTACACCCACGACGAAGGCCACAGTTTCGTCTCCCACGACAAGCGTTGAGCACCTGTCCCTTTTCGACGGATACTTCGATGAACGAGCTCTCTTCCGAACCGGCCCCGCTTCGCGGTTACTTGCGCAGTGACGGCCGCAAGGGCATTCGCAACGTGATCGCAGTCGCGTATCTCGTCGAATGCGCCCATCACGTGGCGCGCGAAATCGTCACGCGCTTCGGGCCGCGCTACGACGAGTCCGACGCCGACGCCGTGGCGGGCGACTTCGACGTCGCCAACGCCCACGACGAACAACCCGATGTCCATCTGATCGGCTTTCCCGGCTGCTATCCGAACGCCTACGCGGAGAAAATGCTCGCGCGTATCGCCACACATCCGAACGTCGGCGCGGTGTTGTTCGTCTCGCTCGGCTGCGAAAGCATGAACAAGCACTATCTGGCCGATCTCGTGCGCGATAGCGGACGGCCGGTCGAGGTGTTGACGATCCAGGAAACGGGCGGCACGCGCAGCACGGTGATGCGCGGCGTCGACTGGGTGAAGCGCACGCGGCAGGCTTTGCGCGCGCAGGGCACCGTGCCGATGCAGCTTTCCGAGCTCATCGTCGGCACGGTCTGCGGCGGTTCGGATGGCACGAGCGGCATGACGGCCAACCCGGCCGTGGGGCGCGCGTTCGATGCGCTCATCGAACGCGGCGCGACCTGCGTCTTCGAAGAGACGGGCGAACTCGTCGGGTGCGAATACCATATGAAGTCGCGCGCAGCGCGGCCCGAACTCGGCGACGCGATCGTCGAATGCGTGGCGAAAGCGGCGCGCTATTACACGATCATGGGACACGGCAGCTTCGCGGTCGGCAATGCCGACGGCGGGCTCACGACGCAGGAGGAGAAGTCGCTCGGCGCCTATGCGAAAAGCGGTGCATCGCCGATCGTCGGCATCGTCAAGCCGGGCGACGTGCCGCCGACGGGCGGGCTTTACCTGCTCGATGTCGTGCCCGACGGCGAGCCGCGCTTCGGTTTTCCGAACATCAGCGACAATGCCGAAATCGGCGAGCTGATCGCCTGCGGCTGCCACCTGATCTTGTTCACGACGGGCCGCGGTTCGGTCGTCGGCTCGGCGGTGTCGCCGGTCATCAAGGTTTGCGCCAATCCAGACACCTACCGCAAACTATCGGGCGACATGGACGCTGATGCGGGGCGCATCCTCGAGGGACGCGGCACGCTCGACGAGCTCGGGCGCGAAGTATTCGATTTGACCGTCGATGTCGCCAACGGCACGCGGTCGAAGTCGGAGATGCTCGGCCACCAGGAATTCATTCTGACCTACAAGGCATTCGAGCCGGTTGGGCCGGCCTGTTTGCCGATCATGCCCGCGGCGCGAGCTGGCGGACATCAAACGGAGCGTTTATGAATCCCACGGCAACATCACCGGAGCATCCGCTCGCGGGCAGGCTCGCCGGCAAAGTCGCGGTCGTGACCGCGGCCGCGCAGGGCATTGGCCGCGCCTGCGCGGAGCGATTCGCGCGTGAGGGCGCGCGCGTCGTCGCGACCGATATCCGGCTCGATCTATTCGGCGACGTACCGTTCGAGGCGCGCCCGCTCGACGTGCGCGATACGGCTGCGATCGCGGAGCTCGCGAGCGAACTCGGCAGCATCGATATCCTGCTCAATTGCGCCGGTTTCGTGCATGCGGGCAGCGTGCTCGAATGCGAAGAGCACGACTGGGATTTCTCGTTCGATCTGAACGTGAAGTCGATGTACCGGACGATCCGCGCGTTTTTACCGGGGATGCTCGAGCGCGGCGGCGGCTCGATCGTCAATATGGCGTCGGCGGCCTCGAGCGTCAAAGGCGTGCCGAACCGCTTCGTCTACGGCGCGTCGAAAGCCGCGGTGATCGGGCTCACGAAGTCGGTCGCCGCGGACTTCGTGACTCGCGGCGTGCGATGCAACGCGATCTGCCCGGGAACCGTGGCTTCGCCCTCGTTGACGGCGCGCATTGCCGAGCAGGCGGGCACGCAAGGCAAGTCGGTCGCCGAAGTCGAGGCGGCATTCGTCGCGCGTCAGCCCATGGGCCGCATCGGCAAACCCGAAGAGATCGCCGCGCTCGCCGCCTATCTCGCATCGGACGAAGCGGGGTTCACGACAGGGCAGGTGCATCTCATCGACGGCGGCTGGTCCAATTGATCCTTCCCACTTTCTCTTATCGCAATCCACTGATATGAAACTGCTTCGTTATGGGCCGAAAGGTCAGGAAAAGCCGGGCCTCGTCGATGCCGAGGGCAACATTCGAGACTTGTCGACCCACGTCGACGACATCGCCGGCGATGCGCTTTCCGATGCGAGCCTTGCGCGGCTGCGGGCGATCGATCCGGCGACACTGCCGGTCGTGCGGGGCGAACCGCGGATCGGTGCCTGCGTCGGCCGGGTCGGGAAGATGGTATGTATCGGTTTGAACTATGCGGATCACGCGGCGGAATCGAACATGCCGATTCCGAGCGAACCTGTGGTCTTCAATAAATGGACGAGCGCGATCGTCGGCCCGAACGACGATATCGAGATCCCGCGTGGATCGAAAAAGACCGACTGGGAGGTGGAACTCGGTGTCGTCATCGGGCGGCCATGCAAGTATGTCGACGAAGCGAACGCCCTCGATTACGTGGCCGGTTTTTGCGTCATCAACGATGTGTCCGAGCGCGAGTGGCAAATCGAGCGCGGCGGGCAGTGGGACAAGGGCAAGGGCTTCGACACGTTCGGCCCCCTGGGCCCGTGGCTGGTCACGCGCGACGAAATCGCCGATCCGCAGCAGCTTCATCTTTGGCTCGAAGTCGACGGGCACCGCTATCAGAACGGCAATACGCGCACGATGATCTTTACGGTCGCGAAGCTCGTCTCGTATCTTTCGCAGTGCATGAGCCTGCAGCCTGGCGATGTAATTTCGACCGGCACGCCGCCGGGCGTCGGTCTGGGCATCAAGCCGGAGCCCGTTTACTTGAAAGCGGGCCAGACGATCCGCCTCGGCATCGAGGGGCTCGGCGAGCAGCGGCAACGCACGGTCGCCGCGGAGTGATCCGAGCCCCGCAAGCGTTGATCCAAGTCAAGCAGGACGACGCTTGCCATCGACTATCCTGATGGCAAGGGCGCGTGGCACGTCCGCGCCTTTTGTCGTAAGGTTGCCGGATGGATTCGCCGCGGCACGGTTGCCGCAAAGGGGGCGCTATGCATATCTCTTTTCCGATCGAGGCTCCGGAGTACTGCGGCCGCGACCTGGTGCTCGCGTTCCCGGCGCTCGTCGATGGCGAGCGCGTCCAATGCGCAATTACCGCGGAGGCGCTCGAAGACCACTTTGGCGCCCAGTCGCTCCGGGAAGAGGATGTCCTTGCGGCGTTCGAAAAGCATCGGCATGCCATCGAACGAGCCGCTCGCGAATTGTTGCAAGAACTCGGCAAGAAGCCGGTGCTGCTGCATAGCGGGTTTTTCCGTTTTCACGACGCTTGACTCGCACCGGGAGACAACGACGTGCGCGCGATGGTATTCGACGGCCGGTCCCCGCACTTGAGCGAGCGCGAGTTGCCGGATCCGACGCCCGGCCCCGGGCAATTGTTGATCCGCATTCGCGCATGCGGGGTGTGCCGCACCGACTTGCATGTGGTCGACGGGGAATTGGCCCATCCCAAGACGCCCGTCGTACCGGGGCACGAAATCGTCGGTGTCGTCGCGGGCCTGGGTGAGGGCGTCACCGAATTCCGGCTGGGCGAGCGCGTCGGGGTGCCCTGGCTCGGCCATACGTGCGGGCAATGCCGCTACTGCCGCGGCGGCCGAGAAAATCTGTGCGATCGGCCGGCGTTCACGGGCTACACGCTCGATGGTGGGTATGCCGAGTGGGTTGCCGCGGATAGCCGCTATTGTCTGCCCATACCGGCTCGTTACTCCGACGCGGAAGCCGCGCCGCTATTGTGCGCGGGCCTCATCGGATATCGCACGCTCGCGATGGCCGGCGACGCCCGGCGCATCGGCATCTACGGTTTCGGAGCGGCCGCACACATCGTGGCGCAAGTGGCCAGCCATCAGCAGCGGATCGTCTATGCGTTCACGCGGCCCGGCGACGCGGCCGCGCAGCAGCTCGCTCGCCGACTCGGCGCACATTGGGCCGGCGGCAGCGATGCCGCACCGCCCGAACCGCTCGACGCGGCACTTATTTTTGCACCGGTCGGTGCGCTCGTGCCCGCCGCACTGGCCGCCGTCGTCAAAGGCGGCATCGTGGTCTGCGGCGGCATCCACATGAGCGCGATTCCGTCCTTTCCGTACGACCTGCTCTGGGGCGAACGGCGCCTTGTATCGGTCGCAAATCTGACGCGCGAAGATGGACACGCGTTCATGCGGATCGCGGGCCAGGTGCCGCTGCGCATCGAGACGACGCTCTATCCGTTGCGCGAGGCCAACCGGGCGCTGTCCGACTTGCGCGAGGGCCGCCTCACCGGCGCCGCGGTGTTGACGACCGGCGATTGACGCAACCCCAGGGCGTATATCGGCGGGCTCAAACCGCTTCGAGCGCGGTCAGATCGACGATGCGGATTTTTTTGCCGTGAGTTTCGAGCAGCCCGTCGCGCTGGAATTTGGAGAACATACGGCTGACTGTCTCGAGCTTCATGCCGAGGTAATTGCCCATTTCCTCGCGCGTCATGCGCAAGTTGAATTCGGCGGCCGAGTAGCCGCGCGCCTTCATGCGGCTCGATAGATTGAGCAGGAACGTGGCGACGCGCTGCTCGGCGCTCATCGTGCCGAGCAGCATCATCAGCGACGATTCGCGCACGATTTCGCTGCTCATCGTGCGCAGCATTTGCCGCTGCAACTGCTTCGATTCCGTGCACATCGACTCGAGTAGCGAATAAGGCATGATGCATACGCTGCTGTCTTCGAGGGCTATCGCATCGCTGCTGTGTCGTTCGGCACAGACACCGTCGAGCCCGAGCACTTCGCCCGCAAGGTGAAAACCCGTGACCTGCTCTCGGCCATCGCGGTGCATGACGACGGTCTTGAACGAACCGGCCCGCACGGCATAAATGCTCTCGAACGGATCGTGGGTACGGTACAGCGCTTCGCCGCGCTTGATGGTCCGCGTCGTGTTGACGATCGCATCGAAGCGCGCGATTTCCTGAGCGGTCAACCCATCCGGGACGCAGGCCGAGCGCAGCGAGCAGGACGCGCAGCCCTCCTTGGCAGGCGACGGTAGCTTTCGACTGTGGGCACCCCCGGACGTCTCCTGCGGGGCCGGGGATGGGCCTTCTTGTCGGGGGAAATCCAGTTCGAGCAACATGGTGGCCTCCGCCAGTGACGCGCGCGCGGCAGCACGCACGTGATCCTTCATGGCAGTGAGTATGGCCAGCGCCCCGCGAAAAAAATATCAGCGCGATACGAAACTGGGGTAGGTATCGACGGCGCTTTGTAAGCATTTTCCTACGGTCGCGCCAGGAATCGGCTCATTCGTCAGGCCTGCCGACGCCCCCCGATCGCTCGTTGATCGGCATCAAGGCGCGCAGGCCTGGCGGGTCGCACACTTATTGCATCAATGATCGATGCAGTGGGCCTGTGCCCCGGAGAACCATCATGTACACACGTATTCTGGCTGCCATCGACGGCAGCCGCGCAGCGCGTCTTGCGCTCGACGAGGCCGTAAAGATTGCCAGCGCTTCGGGCGCGTCGATCGTCGCGGTCTGCGTCGTGGAGCACGCACCGCAACTGGTGGACGTTGGTGCGGTCTATCAGGGCGGTGAGGGCGCGAGCCCCGAGGCGATCGAGGCGGCGACCGCGGCGCTCGAGGAAGCCGAAGAAGTCTTCAAGGCGGGAGGGGTCGAGGGCACGCCGCGTGTCGTCGACGCGTACGGCGAAAGCGTGGCCTCGGTCATTGCTCGCGTCGCCGCGGAATGTGAGGCGGAACTCATCGTCATTGGAACGCATGGTCGCCATGGCGTGCGCCGCGTGTTGCTGGGCAGCGTTGCCGAATCGTTGCTGCGCTCGGTGGAACTGCCGGTATTGCTCGTGCGCCACGATGAAGTGGCCCGCGGCGCAACGGGCAAACTCTGACGGGAGTCCGCGGCTCGTCGGTGCCTCGGCGTGCCGGATCGATGCCGCCGTGCCGTCGGGCCGGCACTCAACTTTCACCGGCCGCCGCATCGCTGGCCGGAACGAGGAGAACCGGACAGCACGAAATGCGCAGGAAGCGTTCCGCTACGCTGCCGAGCATGAGGCGTTGGAACCCGCGCCGCCCATGTGTACCCATGACAATCAGATCGGCCGGCCACTCCTCGGCGACACGCAAGATCGTATGCGCAATATCGTCGCGAAGCGGGTTGGTCTCGACCACGCGCGGCGTGCCGGTAACGTCGGCCGCTTTCATTTTCTCGATCGCTTCGTCGACCACGCGCGCTCCCTGCTCGAAAAGCGCATCGCGCACCAGGTTCGGATCGTAGCCAGGCGCCTCCGAGCCGATGACCGGCACGTCCACGACAAAAAGTGCAAGCAATTCGGCGCCCGAACCGCTGGCGAACCGGAGCGCGGCCTCGAGCGCGCGCGTGGACGTGGCACTACCGTCGATAGGGGCGAGGATGTGTCGGTACATTTGGGCCTTCCGCGAAGTCGATCCGTTTTTCGGACATCATCGGCGCACGCTCATCGTTGCAGCCTGATCTGAATCAAGTGCGCGCGATCTGGCCGTCGGGGGTGGCCGGACCCGGGAGCCACGCCGACGCGCGGAGGACGCCGAACGCCAGAAACGGGCCAGCTCGGGGTGGATCGCTTCGCGCCAGCGGGCTCCGGTAAAAAGATCGTAGTGATCGCAATCGGCGATCGTCAGGCGCATTCTCGAGCGCTGCGGCACGGACGCTAGAACGGTATGGGCGGCATGCGTCTGGCCCGCGCCGGTGATATCGTCGCGATCGCCCTCGACCGTACAAAGGGCGGTGCTAGCAAGCGCCGAGCCATCGATGCGGCGTCCTGCAATCTGCCAAATACCGTGCGCGAGCCGGTGCTCGCGAAAGAGGACCCGCAGGGTATCGAGGAAATAGTCCTCGGTCATGTCGAGCACGGCGGCGTACTCGTCGAGCGCGCGTCGGCTTTCCGCCGCTTTTGTCTTGTCTGCGCGCCACCGGTGCGCCCAGTACCGCGATTCGAGTGCGAGCTGGCGGTCCGGATGCACGGCCATCAGCGCCGCATGTTGAATATAGCCTGGATAGACCCGTCGGCCTGCGCCAGCGTAACCCGGCGGGACGATATCGATGAGAGTGGCTCGGAACCAGCCGATGCTGTGCGCGAGCGCGAAGCGGCCGACGGCCGTCGGATTGATGCGTGCATCGATGGGACCGCCCATCAGCGTGAGGCTGAGCGGAGCCGGCTCGCCGCACGCGGCGACGAGGGCGGCCGCGGCGGCGGCAGGTGCGGTGGCCTGGCATACGGCCAGGACATGCAGTCCGGCGCCGCCGAGCATGCGCAAAAACCGTTCGATGGTCTGGACGTAGTCGTCGAGGCCGAACCTGCCGGCCGTTATCGGAACGTCTCGTGCGTTGGCCCAATCGGTCACATAGACGTCGGTGTCCTCCAGCAGCGTCTCGACCGTCTCGCGCATCATGACGGCGTGATGGCCGGCCAGCGGCGCGCAGACCAGAACGGGATACGGGGATGAGCGAAGGACCATGCCTTCGCGGGCGAAGTGACGGAGTGCGCAAAACGGCGTTGCCGCGACGATGGTTTCTTTCACGCTCACCTGGCGTTCGCCGATCGTCACCGAATGAATATCGAAGCCCGGCGCTTGGGCGGCGGTCTGAATGAAGCGGCCGAACCAGTCGCTGCCCGGAACGCCGCTATCGCCAGGCGCCACCGGTAATCCGAAAAGGCGCCCGGCATATTCGGTCCACGCGCCAACGGAGCGCGCCAGCGCGCGCTGCGCTTCCAGCCAGTCGTAGAGCATGACCGCCTCCCGCGGCACGCCGCGCTCGCCAGCGTGGGGCCCACGCAGCGCGACAGTGCCCGGCTATTGTGCCGACGCGGCATGCCGGCTGGCAAGCCCGTCTTTCCGCCAGAACCGGATTTGTCGCCGCCGGTTGCAGCTGTTGTACTATTGGACGTTTTTGTCCAACGTAACCAGTCACGCATGCTCGATTTCTTTCGCAACCACAAGCGCCTGATGATGTTCATGCTCGTCCTCGTCATCGTGCCGGGGCTGGGCTTCATCGGTATCCAGGGTTTCCGCGGGTTCTTCGACGAAAGCGCCAATGTGGCGAGCGTCAACGGCCATAAAATCACCCGTGCCGAATTCGACGACGCGATGCGTCGGCAACTCGATCAGGCGCGGCAGGTGCTCGGCGCGCGCTTCGACGCGAAGATGTTCGATACGCCCGAGCGGCGCCGCGAATTGCTCGACAGCCTGATTCAGCAGCGCGTGCTGGCCGACGAGGCGCAGCGCGAGCACCTGAGCGCATCGGATGACGCGGTGCGTCGAGCGCTCTTGGCCGATCCGGTGATTGCGTCGCTGCGCAAACCCGATGGGTCGATCGACGTCGATCGCTATACCCAGTTGCTCGCGATGCAGGGCATGACACCCGATCAATACCAGGAGCGTGTCCGTTACGGCCTGGCGATGGACCAGATCCCCGATAGCATCCAGGCGAGCGCGTTCGTGCCCAAGAGCGTTGCCGAGCACCTGGCCCAGCTTGCCGAGCAACAGCGCTCGGTGCAGCCGCTGGTGCTGCATACCAGCGATTACGCCTCGAAGGTCAAGGTGGACGATGCGCAGCTCGCCGCGTACTACGATGCGCATCGCGCCGATTTCGCGACGCCGCCGACGGCGTCCATCCAATACGTCGTGTTCTCCCCGGCTACGCTGGGCGCCGGGATCAACCCGACCGAAGCCGATGCGAAGAAGTACTACGACGACAACACGGCGCGTTTCACGACACCGCGTGAAGTGCGCGTGAGCCAGATTCTGATTCCGTCGCCGAGCGGTGCGAAGCCCGACGAGGACGCGGCCGCGAAGAAAACGGCGCAGGACGTACTGGCGCAGGTGAAGGCGCATCCCGATCAGTTTGCGCAGATCGCTCAGAAAGAATCGAAGGACCCGGGCTCCGCATCGAAGGGCGGTGACCTCGGCTGGTCGACCGGTGGTGTGATCACGGGCGACAAGGCATTCGACGCGGCCGCGCTCGGGTTGAAGAAAAAGGGCGATGTCAGCGATGTGGTGCGTTCGGCGTTCGGATACCACGTGATCATGCTGACCGACGAAAAGCCGCCCGTCGTCAAGCCGTTCGCCAGCGTGAAGGACCAGATCGAGAAGGAACTCAAGTCGCAGCAGGCCGCCAAGGCTTTCAGCGACGGCTCGGACGCGTTCACGTCGACAGTCTACGAACAGGCGAAGAGCCTGCAGCCGGTTGCCGACAAGTTCAAGTTGACGCTGCAAACGGCCACGGTCACCAACAAGCCCAGCGCGTCGCTGCCGCCCGACAGCCCGCTCAACAATCCCAAGTTCCTGGCTGCTGTCTTCGCCAACGATGCCGTCAAGGACCATAACAACACGCAGGCGATCGACGTCGGCAATAACATGCTGATCTCGGCTCGCGTGACCGACTTCAAACCGGCTGCCACGCCGCCGCTGGCATCGATCAAGGATGCCGTGCGCGCCCGCTACGTGGCCGAGCAGGCTGCCGAGCTCGCCCGCAAGGACGGCGCCGCCAAGCTTGCAGACTTGCAAAAGTCGAAGTCGACCGCGGGCTTCGGCGCCGAGATGAAGCTCTCGCGCACGGATGCGCAAAGCGTCCCGCCCGCAGCGTTGAGCGCGATCTTCAAAGCCGATGCCAGCAAGCCGCCCGTCTACACCGGCGTCGATCTTGGCGAGGCCGGTTACGCCATCTATCGTGTGAATGCCGTGCTGCCCGGTGCGCCGATCGACCCCGCCCGGCTTGCGGGAGCGCAACAGCAACTTTCGCAGATGAGCGGACAGACCGATATGCAGGCTTATATCGATGCGCTGCGCGCGCGCTCGAAGGTGAAGTTCTACGGAGCGGCGGACGGCAAGTCAGGCAGTACCGATTGAGCGATTGCCGGCAGGTCCGACTTAGCGGACTTGCCGGCGCTGAAGGAGCGGCGCGAGAACCGGCCAGACATTGTCGAGCAGTACCGGCTGCGCTTGCTCGGTCGGGTGCATCTGATCGCTCTGGAACATGTCCGGCTTGTTTTCGATGCCGGCGAGCAGAAAAGGGACGAGCCGTACATCGAGTTCCTTGGCGAGCGAGCCGTAGATTCGATGGAACTGCTCCGTATAGGCGGGGCCGTAATTGGCCGGCACATACATCCCGACGAGCACCACTTTCGCCTTGCTCTGCTGCGCGTCCTTGACGATCGTGCGCAGATTGTCTTCCGTCGTCGAGAGCGGGACACCGCGCAACGCGTCGTTGGCGCCCAGCTCGACGATCACGATCGACGGCTTGAGGCGGGATATCAATTCGGGCAGCCGCGCGCGGCCGCCGCTCGTCGTGTCTCCGCTGATGCTTGCATTGGCGACGCTATAATCGATGCGCTCGTTCGCCAGGCGGCGCCTCAGCAGCGCGACCCATCCTGAATCTCTGGGCAGGCCGTACTCGGCCGAAAGACTGTCGCCGAGCACGACGATGACCGGCTTGGCCGGCGCGGCGGCATCCGCCGTTGCACCGGCCGAGGTCGCGACCACGGCGAGCGCGATAGCCAGCAACGCTCGGTGCAGATTGCCGGCGAGCGCACCTACTTTCGAGCGACGCGCCTTCCTCATGCATAAAAATACCGATCCCATCATCGAAGTACGCAATTTATCCAAGCGGGTTAAGAACGCAACGGGCGAGCTGACGATACTCGAGGACATCACACTCGAGGTCACGCCCGGCAGCAGCGTGGCAATCGTCGGTGCCTCCGGCTCGGGTAAGTCGACGCTGCTGGGCTTGCTCGCCGGATTGGACAATGCCACGTCGGGCTCGGTTCGATTGTTCGGAAAGGCGCTCGAAACGTTGTCGGAGGATGAACGGGCGAATCTCCGAAACGGCATGGTCGGGTTCGTCTTTCAATCGTTTCAGCTGATGCCGCATCTGACCGCTCTCGAGAACGTGCGCTTGCCGCTCGAGTTGCAAGGCGGCGTCACCTCGCACGAGGCAACGGGCCGTGCCCGCGCGCTGCTCGATCAAGTCGGCCTCGGGGCGCGCACTGGGCACTATCCGAAGGTCCTGTCCGGCGGCGAGCAGCAGCGTGTCGCGCTCGCGCGCGCCTTCGTCACCCACCCGGCGATCCTGTTCGCAGACGAGCCGACGGGCAGTCTCGATGCCGCGACCGGGCACGCGGTCATCGATCTCATGTTCGAGATGAACGCGGCACACGGGGCCACGCTCGTGCTCGTCACGCACGATCTCGAACTTGCGCATCGTTGCGCGCGCATCGTGACGCTCGACGCGGGACGGGTGGCGCATCGGTAGGCGAGCCCCGCCAACAAGCCGGGCCCACCCCGTTTAGGTTCAACGCTTGCTGGCTTCGCGCGCTCGCGCGATCAGCGCGGAAGTGGACGAATCGTGCTTCGATGGGTCGAATTGCGGTGCGACGAGGTCCGCCTCCACGACTTTGCCGAGTATCTTGCCGAGCTCCACGCCCCATTGATCGAACGGGTTGATGTTCCAGATCGTGGCTTGCACGAGCACCTTGTGCTCATAAAGTGCAATGAGCGCACCCAGCGAGTGGGGCGTCAATGCGTCGACAAGCAGTGTCGTCGATGGCCGGTTGCCCGGAAAGACGAGGTGCGGTACGAGTTCCGGCTTGTCGGGGCCGGCGACCTTGCGTGCTTCCTCGACCGTCCGCCCGAGCATGAGCGCTTCGCTCTGCGCGAAGCAATTGGCGAGCAGCTTCGGATGATGGCTCGCGAGCGGATGCTCGGGCGTGAGCACCGCGATGAAGTCGATCGGCACGATGGTCGGGCCTTGATGCAGCATCTGAAAGAACGCGTGCTGCCCGTTCGTGCCCGGTTCGCCCCACGTGACGGCCGCAGTCGCGTAGTCGACGAATTGTCCGTCGAGCCGCGCGGACTTGCCGTTGCTCTCCATTTCGAGCTGCTGCAAATACGACGGCAAGTAGTGCAGCGCCTCGGAATACGGTGCGACGAGATAGCTTTGCGAGCCGAAGAAATTGCGGTACCAGATGCCGACGAGTCCCATCAGGACGGGCAGGTTGCGCTCGAGCGGGGCTTGCCGGAAGTGGGTGTCCATGGCGTCGGCGCCGGCTAGCAGCGCGTCGAAATGCTCGGGCCCGACGGCGATCATGATCGAAAGACCGACAGCCGACCACAGCGAATAGCGCCCACCCACCCAGTCCCACATTTCAAAGACGTTCTTTTCATCGATGCCGAACTTGACGACTTCGGCCGGATTGGCGGACACGCCGACGAAATGCTTGGCGAGCGCCTGCTCGGGGCAGCCTCGTTGCACGAACCAGTCGCGCAGCGAGCGCGCGTTCGTCATGGTCTCGAGCGTCGTGAAGGTCTTCGAAACGACGATCGCGAGCGTCTCCTCGGGATCGATGCGCGCAAGGACGCGAGCGAGGTCGGCACCGTCGACGTTGGAAACGAAGTAGCTGGCGATCTCGGGATGCGCGAGATGATCGAGTGCATGGACGACCATTTTCGGACCGAGATCCGAACCGCCGATCCCGATATTGACGACATGACGGATGCGCTTGCCGGAGTAGCCGGTCCACGCGCCGCTCCTCACGCGTTCGGCAAAGGCGGCCATCTTGGCGCGCTCGGCGCGGATTTGCTCGTGGTAGGGGGCATCGGCGCGCGTGGCTCGCAACGCGGTATGCAACGCCGCACGGCCCTCCGTGGGGTTGACGATGGCACCCTCGAACATGGCGTCGCGACGCGCTTCGACGCCCGCTTCGCGCGCGAGCGCAACGAGCAGGCGCAGTGTGTCGTCGGTGATCCGGTTTTTCGAGAAGTCGGCGGCGAGGCCCCCTCCCGCGAAGGTGAAGCGCTCGGCGCGGGTGGGGCTGGTGTCGGCGGCGAACCAGTCGCGCAGCCGCGCTTCGCGAATCGTGTCGTAATGCGCTTGCAGCGCGGACCAGGAGGAAAGCGAGTTCGTCGTCATGGCTGTCGGTCGATCGTTGGGGGCTCGAACGAAGGCCGCGGCACAGCTGGCCGGGCCGGCTTTCGCTTGCTGCTGCGACCCGCTGTGCGCCGCCGGCCGCGATGGCGGTGGCGCCTCTCAAGAAATGCGGCGGGGTCGAACAGTATAGCGGCGTTGGAGGGTGGCTCGCATTACCAGCACGCGTCACTCGCGCGCCGGATAAATCAGCCGATTGATGGAAGCGCGCACCGTCGCGGCGAGCTCTCCCGCCGTCAACCCGGCCGGCCCGATCCCGTGGGCCGTCAGCGTATCCGCGGCAAGACCATGGAAGTAGACGCCCGCGAGCGCGGCCTCGAAGGCCGGCAGGCGCTGAGCGAGCAAGGCGCCGATGATGCCGCCGAGAACGTCCCCCGTGCCTCCGGTGGCCAACGCCGCGCCGCCGGTGGGGTTGATCGCCACACGCGCATCGGGAGCCGCAATGACGGTCCCTGCGCCTTTCAGGACGACAACTGCACCGAACCTGGAAGCGAGCGTTCGCGCGGCTGCGACGCGATCGCGCTGCACCATCGCCGCGTCACAGCCCATCAGGCGCGCCGCCTCGAGCGGATGCGGCGTCAGGACAGTCGCTGCGCCCGCCGCGCCGCGCTCGACGAGCGCTTGCGCGAGAGGGGCCTGCTGCGCCAGCAAATTGAGCGCGTCCGCATCCAGCAGTTTGGGCATATCGAGCGCGATAGCGTCGGCAAGCACATCGGCCGCGCGTTCGCTGGTCCCCATGCCGCAGCCGATCGCCAGCGCGTCCATGCTCGCGAGGCGAAGCGTATCCAGCGGATGCAGCATCAATTCGGGGTAGGGCGGATCGTAAGGCGGCGCGCCGCTGCCGAGAAAGGCGACATGCACTTTGCCCGCCCCGGCATGCAGCGCGGCCCGCGCCGCGAGAATCGGTGCGCCGCACATACCGGTGTCGCCACCGACCACCGCAAGGCTGCCGAACGTCCCCTTGTGCGATGCGAATGTGCGCGCGGGAAAAACGTCGGTGAAGAGATCTGGCGCGTTCAGCCGAGCGACAGGCGTCGACAGCTCGATGGCGTCAGCGTCGATGTCGAGCGGCGCAACCCATAAAGTGCCGCTCAAATCGCGGCCGTGGCCCATGTAAAGGCCCGGTTTCGCGCCGATGAACGTGATCGTGTGCGAAGCGCAAGCGGCGACGGCGCCGCCGACGATGGTGCCCGAGTCGCTGTCCAGCCCGCTCGGCACGTCGAGCGCGAGCACGCGGCCGCATCGACGGGCGTGCGCGCCGATGCGGCCGGCCAGTTCGGCGAACATGCCCTCGAGCGGACGCGCGAGCCCGATCCCGAACAGACCGTCGACGATCCAACCGTAGCGCTCGAACGAGGCCGGCGGCACATGCGAGATCGGCACGCCGGCCGAGCGCGCCGTACCGAGCGCCCACCGCGCATCGTCGGGTTTGACCTCCACCGGCATGCACACTTCGACAGGCACGCCGGCCTGGTGCAGCCCCGTTGCGCACATGAGCGCGTCGCCGCCGTTGTTACCGGGACCTGCCGCGAGCCAGACGGGCCATCCGCCCGCCAGGGAACCGTCGTGTCCGGCCTGCTCGAGCAGGCATCGCGCCGCTGCCGCACCGGCGCGCGCCATCAGCGTGTTGGCCGGCAAGCTTGCCGCCGCACGATGCTCGATTTCGCGCACTTGCGCCACCGAATAAAGCGGCAGCGGCCGCTCGTGCGGATGGACAAAACTGGAACGCGGCGGGGGCGAGGCGGCTTCTGTCATGGGTCTCGGATATCCGGGAGCATCGCAGCGGCAACGGGCGCGAGACCGATCGATCGCCACCCGTGGCGTGCCTCGGCGGTGGGTGGCCGCACGCTTGCGGCCATGCGGGGGTTCGCTCAGCTCGCGAAACGATCGGCGCGCAACGCGGCAAGCGTATCGGGCGGAACACTGGGCTCGGTGCCGCTGATGATTTCAGCAAGCACTTTAGCAGACCCGCAGGCGAGCCCCCAACCGGCCGGGCCGTGCGCGAGATTCACGAAGAGCCGCGGATGCGACGCCCGGCCGACGACGGGCAACCCGTCCGGCGAAAGCAACTGGACGCCATCCCATGAGTGCGCGGCCGAAATCTTGGCGGCGCCCGGTATCCAGTCATGCGTGGCTTGCGCAAGCAGCGCCGTTGCCGCGGTGGCAAGCGGTTCCGGGGCCGGTTTTGCGATTTCGCGCTCCGGCTGCACGAGTGCCGCACCCGCCACGCGCACCCTCTGATTCACGCGCGTCATCGTAATGCGCCGGACCGTATCGACGACCGCGACATGCGGCACACACTCCTCGTAAGCGATCGGTGCCGTCAATGCGAAAAAGCGGGCCGGGTGCAAGGGCAGATTCGTTGTGGCCCGTTCGATGAGGGGGAGGCTGCCGGCGCCCGCGGCAACGACGATCGCGTCGGCCGATACGACATCGACTTCCCGTGCGCTCGCGCGTTCGCTCGGCGCAGGCGCGAGTTCCACCGCCGCGCGCTGCTCGTCGAGCCGCAAGGCTTCGACCGCGCGGCCGAACATGAACCGGACACCGGCTTGCTCCTCGAGCACTTGTTTGACGAGCTTCGTGAACAGCGGGCAGTTGCCTAGGCGCTCATGCTCGAAGAACACGCCGCCCGCAAACTCGGGATCGGTGGGTATCGAATGCTCGAGATCGGCACATTCGCGCGCCGTGAGCACCTGATGCTGGACTTCGAACTCGCGCAGCAAATCGAGCGCGCTTTGCGCAAGCTCCCACTCGCGCGGGTGCCGCACGACGTGAAGCATTCCGCTGCGCTGCTCGAACTCGAAATCGAAGCGCGTCTCGAGCGCCGCGAGCGTCTCGCGCGACAGATCGACGAGCGGCCCGAGGCGCCGATACTGGTCCCGAAACGCATCCGGCTCCTGAAAGGCGGCGAGGCGCTGCATGAAGCGCCGCGTGGTGCCGTTGAAGCCCGGCTTGTAGACGAGACCGCTGCGCGGTATCCGCGCATTGGGCACGAATGTGGGGCCGAACCATACGTCGAGCGGCGTGGGCAGGAGCGCGCCGCCATGCCCATAGGTGGCACCCTGCGCAACGGTTGCATGGCGCTCGATGACGCAGACGCGGTGTCCGGCCGAATGCAGCTGATATGCGGTGGCGACGCCGACGACCCCGCCGCCTATGACGATGACATCCATTGAATGATTGCTCGGAGCCGTGCAAACCGCGAGGCGCGCTCGCATTGCGCCTTCGCGTCGAGGAAGCAAACCGCGGATGATAGCGCCAATCGTGCCTGCACGCCTCACCCGCGCGAGCGAAACCGGTCCCGGGCCCCCGCCGCAGCTCCGCCGTGGCGGCATCGCGGCTTGGATCGGAGCGGCTTATTGGGGGCCGACTTCCGGGTATAATCCTGGTCTTCCTTTCGCTTCATGTCGTCCGCACGCGTGGCCAGTGACGCGCGTGCCCGACCCATCGACGCCCACGTCCTTTCATGGCTCACTTCTCGTGCTTTCCCGGTGCTTCGGCGCTCTCCGACTTCCGTCAATCCCGTCTCATCGACACGCTCGGCCGCATCGACGCGAACATCGTCGATGTCCGCGGGCAATACCTGCACTTCGTCAGTTCGGCCGAGCCGCTCTCGCGCGAGGATAACGATCGCATCGAGGCGCTCCTCCACTATGGCGCGCCGTTCGCTGCCGGCGAAGGGCGCGGCGCGGGCGAAACGTTTCTCGTCGTGCCCCGCTTCGGCACGATTTCGCCGTGGGCCAGCAAGGCGACCGACATCGCTCATCACTGCGGTCTCGATCACGTGCGGCGTATCGAGCGCGGAATCGAGTACACGGTGACGCTCAAAGCGGGCTTTCTGGGAGTGGGGGCCAAAAAAGGACTTTCGGACGAGGCGCGCGCCGCGGTCGCGGCGGCGCTGCACGACAGGATGACCGAAAGTATCGTGGGCTCGCGCGGGGATGCGCACCATCTGTTCGACGAATTGCCCGCCAAGCCGCTTGCGACGGTCGATGTCCTCGCAGCGGGCCGGGCCGCGCTCGAGCAGGCCAATAGCGAGCTGGGCCTCGCGCTGGCGGATGACGAGATCGATTATCTCGTCGATGCCTTCACGAAGCTCGCGCGCAACCCGAGCGACGTCGAGCTGATGATGTTCGCACAGGCGAACAGCGAGCACTGCCGGCACAAGATCTTCAACGCGCAATGGACGATCGACGGCGAGCCGCAAGACATGTCGCTTTTCGCGATGATCAAGAACACGGAAAAGCTGAATCCCCAAGGCACGATCGTCGCCTACTCGGACAATTCGGCGATCATGGCGGGCGGCCCGGCCGAGCGCTGGTTCCCGCGGCAGGCCGCCGATGCCGGCGGTGACGGCGCGGGCATGTTCGACGAGCGGTACAGCCGCCACGTCGAGCTCACGCACACGCTGATGAAGGTCGAAACGCATAACCACCCGACCGCCATCTCGCCGTTCGCGGGCGCCGCGACGGGCGCGGGCGGCGAAATTCGCGATGAAGGCGCGACGGGACGCGGCGCGCGGCCGAAGGCGGGGCTCACCGGATTCTCGGTGTCGAACCTGGCACTGCCGGATGCGCTCGAACCTTGGGAAAGCGCCCGTGACGCCGCCGTGCCGCTCGCCGAGCGCAATCCCGCGGACACATACGGCGCCTACGGCCGCCCGGATCGCATCGCATCGCCGTTGCAGATCATGATCGACGGTCCGCTCGGCGGCGCCGCGTTCAATAACGAATTCGGGCGGCCGAATCTTGGCGGCTACTTCCGCGTCTACGAGCAAAACGTCGGCGGCCAGGTACGGGGCTACCACAAACCGATCATGATCGCGGGCGGCATCGGCAACATCTCGGATGCCCACACGCACAAGCACGACCTGCCGGCAGGCTCGCTGCTGATTCAGATCGGCGGCCCCGGCATGCGCATCGGCATGGGCGGTGGCGCCGCGAGTTCGATGGCAACGGGCGCGAACACGGCGGAACTCGATTTCGACTCGGTCCAACGCGGCAATCCGGAAATCGAGCGTCGTGCGCAGGAAGTCATCAACGCCTGCTGGCAGTTGGGCGCCGGCAACCCGATTCTCAGCATTCACGACGTCGGCGCGGGCGGTCTGTCCAACGCGTTCCCCGAGCTCGTCGATGGCGCGGGCAAAGGCGCGCGTTTCGAACTGCGCCGCGTGCCGCTCGAAGAGAGTGGACTGTCGCCGCGCGAAATCTGGTCGAACGAAGCGCAAGAACGCTATGTGCTGGCGATTGCGCCGGCCGATCTGCCGCGTTTCGAAGCCATCTGCGTCCGCGAGCGCTGCCCGCTCGCCGTCGTCGGTGTCGCGACCGAGGCGCGCCAGCTCCAACTGGTCGACACGCAAGGCGAGGGCCCGGCGCAGCATCCCGTCGATATGCCGATGGATGTGCTGCTGGGCAAGCCCCCGCGCATGCACCGCGATGTCGCGCGCGTGGGTGCTGCGCGGGTACCGGTCGACGTGACCGGTTTGTCGCTCGCCGAGATGGCGGTGGCGGTGCTCAAGCATCCGAGCGTGGCAAGCAAGTCCTTCCTGATCACGATCGGCGACCGTACGGTCGGCGGCACGAGCGTGCGCGACCAGATGGTCGGCCCGTGGCAAGTACCGGTGGCGGACTGCGCGATCACGGCGCTCGACTACGCGGGTTTTCGCGGCGAAGCCATGACCATGGCGGAGCGCGCGCCGCTGGCCGTCATCGATGCACCGGCGTCCGGCCGGATGGCCGTCGGCGAGGCCATCACGAACATCGCCGCTGCGCCCATCGCTTCGCTCGACAAGCTCAAGCTGTCGGCCAACTGGATGGCCGCTTGCGGTAGTCCTGGCGAGGATGCGGCGCTGTTCGATACCGTCAAGGCGATCGGCATGGAACTGTGCCCGGCGCTCGGTATCAGCATTCCGGTCGGCAAGGATTCGCTGTCGATGAAAACGAAATGGGACGAGCGCGGGGTGGCAAAGGAAGTCACGGCGCCCGTCTCGCTGATCATTTCGGCATTTGCGCCTGTCGACGACGTACGCCGGCATCTGACGCCGCAGTTGCGGCGTGCGGCCGAGGTGGGCGACAGTGTCCTGATCGCAATCGATTTGGGCCGCGGCAAGCATCGGCTCGGCGGCAGCATCCTCGCGCAGGTCACGCAGCAAGTCGGCGACACTGTGCCGGACGTCGACGATCCCGAAGATCTCAAGCGCTTTTTCACGGCGATTCAAACGCTCAATGCCGACGGCTTGCTGCTGGCCTATCACGATCGCTCCGATGGCGGACTGTGGGCCACGGTTTGCGAAATGGCATTTGCCGGGCATGTGGGCGTCTCGTTGAACGTGGACATGCTCGCGCTCGATGCCGGTCATGAGTTCGATTACGGGGACGCCAAGGATTGGGCGAAGCAAACGAGCGGGCGTCGCGACGACCGCACGCTGCATGCGCTGCTCAACGAGGAACTGGGCGCCGTCGTGCAAGTGCGTGCGAGCGAGCGCGACACCGTGCTCGCGCTGTTGCGCCAGCATGGGCTGGGTGCGTGCTCGCATGTGATCGGCAAGCCGAACGAGCGCGACATCGTGGAAATCTACCGCGACGCCAGGAAGATCTATGACGCGCCGCGCACCGAGCTGCAGCGGGCGTGGACCGAGGTGAGCTGGCGCATCGCACGGCTGCGCGACAATCCCGCCTGCGCCGACGCCGAGTACGAGACGTTGCTCGATGCGGCGGACCCGGGAATCGCGCCCCATGTGACGTTCGATCCGAGCGAGGACATTGCCGCGCCGTTCATCGGCACGGGCGCACGCCCGCGCGTGGCGATCCTGCGCGAGCAGGGCGTGAACTCGCATCTCGAAACGGCCTACGCATTCGATCGCGCCGGTTTCGACGCTTATGACGTCCATATGAGCGATCTGCTCTCGGGCCGCACGACGCTTGCCGACTTCGCGGGCGCTGTGGCATGCGGCGGCTTTTCGTATGGCGATGTGCTGGGCGCCGGCGAAGGCTGGGCAAAGACGATCCGCTTCAATCCGCGGCTCGCGGACATGTTCGCCGCATTCTTCGGCCGTGGCGAGACGTTCGCGCTCGGTATCTGCAACGGCTGCCAGATGCTCAGCAGTCTCGCTTCGATGATCCCCGGCGCCGAAGCGTGGCCAAAGTTCACGCGCAACAAGTCCGAGCAGTTCGAAGCGCGCTTTTCGCTCGTGCGCGTCGACTCTTCGCCGTCGATTTTCTTTGCGGGCATGGAAGGATCGCGCCTTCCGGTTGCCGTCGCACACGGCGAAGGCTTTGCAGACTTCTCGCAGCAAGGCGATGCGTCCCGCGTAAGCGTCGCGATGCGCTATATCGATCATCGCGGCGAGGCCACGGAGCGGTATCCGTTCAATCCCAACGGATCGCCGAACGGCATCACTTCGGTGACGACGCCCGATGGCCGCTTCACCGTGCTGATGCCGCACATGGAGCGCGTGCATCGCACGGTGCAGATGAGCTGGCACCCCGAGGGGTGGGGCGAGGCGAGTCCGTGGATGCGCGTGTTCCGTAACGCACGGCGCTGGCTCGGCTGAGCGCAAGGCGCCGCCTCCCCGCCTCGCTGCGGCACGCTGGCTCCAGAAACGACAAAGCCGCCCGATGAAGAAGGGCGGCTTTGTCGCTTGAGGCGCGGCCTGCGATTACTGGATCTTGGCCTGGGCGCGCAGGTTCTGCTCGAACGCCTGCAGTTTTTCCTGCTGCATCTGCTGAACGATCTGCGGCTTGACCTGATCGAGCGGCGGCGGGGCGATGGCTCGCGTATCGTCGAGCCGGATGATGTGCCAGCCGAACTGCGTATGGACGGGCGCGTCCGTCATCTGGCCTTTCTTCAGGTGTTCCGCGGCCTGCGCGAATTCCGGCACATAGGCCTTCGGATTCGACCAATCGAGGTCCCCGCCGTTTTTCGCCGAACCGGGGTCTTTCGAATACTGCTTCGCCAGGTCTTCGAAACTTGCACCGCCCTTGATCTTGGCGATCAGGTCTTTTGCCTGCTGTTCGTTCTCGACGAGGATGTGATGCAAGTGCAGTTCGTTGCCGGCGGCTTGCTTGACGAGTTCGTCATAGCGCGCCTTGACCTCGGCATCGCTCGGTGCGTGCTTCTTGACGAAGTCCTCGATGAGCGCACGCAGGACGACCGTCTGCTGAGCGACGGCGATCTGGGCCTTGACGTCGGGGTGTGACGGGATCCCTTCGCGTACGGCTTCCTGCATCAGAATTTCGCGATTGATCAGTTCATCGCGTACAGCTTGTTGCAATTGCGGCGAATCCTGCTGCCCCTGCTTGACGAGCTGACCCACGAGCGCATCCGCGCGCGATTTCGGAATCGGCGTTCCGTTCACGACGGCAACATTTTGCGCAAAAGCCGGGGCGGCGGCGAACGCAGCCAGCAGCACCCAAAGACGGGGTTGGTTAAAGGTCATCGAGAGTTCCTAACGTTTCCTAACGGGAAGGGTTCGGTCAATCGTTGCGCCGCGAAGGCTCCGCACGGGTTCGACACGATGCGTGTTTATCGTTCGGAGCGTCGCATTCAGGACGTCGAAGACGGCGCATCGCCGAGCCGCGTGAATTCTTCGGGCGTATAGGCCGTGATGGCGAGCGCGTGAATGCCGCGCTGCATCACGTCGGCCAGCGCATCATACACCAGCCGATGCCGCGCCAGCCGGGGTTTGCCCGCAAACGCGGACGATACGAGCGTCACCGCATAGTGCCCGCCGGCGGCCGCACCGGCATGGCCCGCATGCAGCGCGCTGTCATCGCGAACCGACAGCGACGAGACGGGCAGCGCCGCATTCAGGCGCGCCTCGATGAAGGCAATCCGTGCGGCCGGTCCCGCTTCGACGAAAGCGCTGCTCGACAGTTCACTCATCGCTCACTCCTCCTTCAAATACTTCGCGAGCCACAGACTTTGCGCGACGATGAAGACGACCATCGCCCCCGTCGTGCCGAACAGCTTGAAGTTGACCCACTGCGACTCCGTGAAATTGCCGACCACATAGAGGTTGGCCACACCGAGCGCCACGAAGAAGAGCGCCCATGCCACGTTGAGCTTATCCCAGACGCCGTCGGGCAGGCTCAACTGTTTGCCCATCATGGTCTCGATCAGATTCTTGCGAAAGGCGTAGCGCGCGACAAGCAGGCCCGACGCGAAGAGCCAGTAAAGCGCGGTCGGTTTCCACTGAATGAATTTCTGATCGTGCAAGACGAGCGTCGCACCCCCAAAGACGACGATGACGCCGAGACTGACCCACAGCATCGTATCGACCTTGCGATGGCGAAACGCCACCCAGGCAACTTGCAGCAAGGTCGCGGCAATGGCGACGGCGGTCGCCGTGAAGATGCCCCAGACCTTGAATGCGACGAAAAAGAGGATGATCGGGAAAAGGTCGAAGAGAAATTTCATGAATGGCCGAGGGTGTCGGAAGAAGGCGACGAAATGTCGGCGAACGCGGCCGCCCCGGTTCGGCCCCGCTCGAGAACCAGGGACGGCACGCCGGGCGGCGCTACTTGGGGTCGAATTGTAGCGCAGCCGAATTGATGCAGTAACGCAGGCCCGTCGGTGCCGGGCCATCCTCGAATACGTGGCCCAGGTGTGCGCCGCAGTGCTTGCAACGCACTTCGATGCGCAGCATGCCATGCGAGCGATCGGTACGTTCTTCGATGACCTCGCCGTCGATGGGCTTGAAATAGCTGGGCCAGCCGCAGCCAGCGTCGAATTTCGTCGACGACTCGAAAAGCGGCGTTCCGCAGCACACGCAATCGTAAATGCCGCGTTCCCAGTGATCCCAGTACCGGCCCGTGAAAGGGCGCTCGGTGGCGGCGTGGCGCGTAACCACGTACTCGGTTTCGGAAAGCTGACCGCGCCACGCCTCGTCGGGTTTGCCCAGCGGATAGTCTTCGTCGGTGGGGGCCGGGGAGGCGAGCGGATCGTGAGGATGATCGGTATGACGGTTCATGGGATGATGTCTCCATCGAATGGCGCCCGCTTGGCGGGCGCTCGTTGCGAGCGTGAAGAGGGCTAAGACGAGCAGCTCACCGAGAGCGTGCCCGCCCACTCCGGCGGCAGCGCCGCGTAGTCCTCGAATTCCGGCTGTTCGTCGAATGGCCGCGAGAGCACCGCGGCAAGGCGCGCCACTTCGGAAAAGTCCTTTTCCATCGCCCGCCTGATCGCGGTTTCGGCCAGATGATTGCGCAGCACGTACTTCGGGTTGATGCGATTCATCGCCTCGCGCCGCGTGGCGTCGTCGCGCGGGTCCAACGCAAGCCGCGCGCGATAGTCCGCGGCCCATCGGTCGAACGCCTCCCGATCGAGGAACATGTCGCGCACCGGCGCATCGCCGCGCGCATCGTCCTTCGAGACCTGCGCGAGGCGGCGGAACGTCAGCGTGAAATCGGCTCGGCTGGCATGCATGAGTTCGAGCAGTCGGTCGACGAGCTTGTCATCGCCCGGCCGCACGTCCGACAAGCCGAGCTTGTCGCACATCCGGCGCTCGAACGCCGGCGCAAAGCGGGCCTTGAATCCTTCGAGCGCCTCTTGCGCGTCGGCGACCGAGCGCTCGGCGCGCACGCTCTCCTCGTAATGCGCGCCGATGAGCGGCAGCAGCGCCTGGGCCAGGCAAAAGCAGTTCCAATAGGCGATCTGCGGCTGCATACGATAGGCGTAGCGGCCCTGCGTATCCGAATGGTTGCAGATGTGGTTGGCGTCGAAGGCATCGAGAAAACCGAACGGCCCGTAGTCGATGGTGAGGCCCATTACCGACATGTTGTCCGTGTTCATGACGCCGTGGCAAAAGCCCACTGCCTGCCACTGCGCAACCATGTCGGCGGTACGGGCGACTATCTGTGGGAGCATGGCCAGATAGCGGTCCGGCGTTTCCCTGCACTGCGGGTAAAAGCGATCGATCACATGATCCGCGAGCGCGCGCAGCGCGTCGATCTTCTCGCCCGCATAGAAATGCTCGAAATGTCCGAAGCGCACGAAGCTCGGCGCCACCCGTGTGACGACAGCCGCCGTTTCGATCTCTTCGCGGCGCACGGGTTGATCGGATCCGATTACGCATAGTGCACGCGTCGTCGGAATGCCGAGATGATGCATGGCCTCCGAGCAGAGAAATTCCCGGATCGAAGAGCGCAGGACGGCGCGTCCGTCCCCCATACGCGAGTAGGGGGTGCGGCCGCTGCCTTTCAGCTGCAGCTCGTTGCGCAGACCGCCGTGCTCGAGCTCGCCGAGCGAGAGCGCGCGACCGTCGCCAAGCTGTCCCGCCCAGACGCCGAATTGGTGCCCCGAGTAGACAGATGCGTACGGCAACGCCGCCTGCGGCCATTCGCGCGTGGCGTTGCCGCTGAAAAGCTCGACGAAGCCGGGCGTCTCGGCGATGCGCGGCTCGAGCCCGAGGAGCGCTGCCGCGTCGGCCGAAAACGCCACCAGATAAGGGGCGGGTAGCGGGGCCGCAGGCAGCCGCGTGAAAAACGCGGAGCCGAGTTCGGCGAACGAACCGCTGCGCGCGGTGCCCAGCGCGCTCGCGAGTTCATCGGCGGTGTCGAGCTGTGCTGCGATGCTTGGGGAAAACGACATATTGAGGTGCCTTTGAGTTACCCGCTATTGTAAGGCGCCGGCCGAGGGCGCGTCGCAAGCCGCGCGAGCCCGGGCTGCGGGCACTCGAGCGCACCGGACGCGATCGCGGGACGACAACGAAAATAGGAGGGCGCCGCCATGACCGAGCCTTTGTTGGGCCAGATGATGGACATACCGCTCAACGTTTCGATGCTGCTGCGGCATGCCGCGCGTTATGCGGGGGATACGGAGATCGTTTCCCGGCGCATCGAGGGCGATATTCACCGCTACACCTATCGCGATTGCGAAAAGCGCGCCCGGCAACTCGCCCAGGCGCTGATCCGGCTGGGCGTGCAGCCCGGAGAGCGCGTCGGTACACTGGCGTGGAACGGCTACCGTCACCTCGAAGCCTATTATGGGGCGACGGGGTTCGGTGCCGTTTGCCATACGATCAATCCGCGGCTTTTTCCAGAGCAGATCGCCTATATCGTCGCGCATGCCGACGATCGATACATCCTGTTCGATACGACGTTCGCGCCGCTCGTGGCCGAGCTCGCGCCGCGCTGCCCGAACGTGAAGGGTTGGATCGCGCTCGCGGATGCCCCGAAGGAAAGCCCCCCGGACAGTGTGCCTTTGCTGTACTACGAGCCGCTGCTCGCGGCCGAGGATGGTGAGTTCGAGTGGCCCGAACTCGACGAGCGGCTCGCCTCGTACCTTTGCTATACCTCGGGTACGACGGGGCATCCGAAAGGCGCGCTGTACTCGCACAGATCCGTGGTGCTGCATGCCTACGGCGCATCGCTGACCGGCGCGATGGGAATTTCGGCGCGCGATTCGGTGCTCCCCGTCGTGCCCATGTTCCATGTCAACGCCTGGGGCATCCCTCACGCGGCGCCGCTGAACGGCGCAAAGCTCGTGCTGCCGGGCAAGGACCTCGACGGCAAATCGCTTTACGAGCTGATGGAGGCGGAGCGGGTCACCTTTTCGGCTGGCGTGCCCACGGTCTGGATGGGCTTGCTCGCGCACGTGCGCGAAGGCGGCAAGCGCTTTTCGTCGCTCGAACGCACGGTCATCGGCGGCTCCAGTTGTCCCCCGGCGATGCTGCGCAGCTTCGAAGACGACTATGGCGTGCGCGTGATCCATGCCTGGGGCATGACCGAGCTTTCGCCGCTCGGCACGCTCGCGCGGCTCAACTGGGAGCAATCGCAGCGCCCGCGCGAAGAACAGCGGCGGTTGCTTGAAAAGCAGGGCACGGTCATCTTCGGCGTCGACATGAAGATCGTCGATGCGAACGGCGCGGAATTGCCGCGCGACGGCGTGGCGTTCGGCGATCTATACGTACGCGGCCCATGGGTGATCGACCGCTACTTCGCGACCGAGACGTCCGCGCTCGTCGACGGCTGGTTCCCGACGGGCGACGTGGCGACGATCGACAGCGAAGGCTTCCTGCATATCACCGATCGCAGCAAGGACGTCGTCAAATCCGGCGGCGAATGGATCAGCTCGAGCGAGGTGGAGAACATCGCCGTCGCCCATCCCGACGTCGCCGAGGCAGCGTGCATCGCGTGCCCGCATCCGAAATGGGGCGAACGTCCGCTGCTCGTCGTCGTCAAACGGCCGACCGGCGATGGCCTGACTCGCGAGGCGCTGCGCGCGTTTTACGAAGGTAAACTGGCGAAGTGGTGGATTCCCGACGACATCGTTTTCGTACCCGAATTGCCCCATACGGCGACGGGCAAACTGTCGAAGATGAAGCTGCGCGATATGTTCCGGGATCATGTGTGGCCGACGAAGGAGCGAACATGAAAGGGCAAGACGAGGCCCTCCTCGTAATCGATCTGCAAAACGACTTCATGCCGGGCGGTGCCCTGGCCGTCGCGCGCGGTGACGAAGTCGTGCCCGTGGCGAACCGGCTCGCACGCGCGTTCGAGCATGTGATCGTGACCCAGGACTGGCATCCGCGGGACCACATCTCGTTCGCCGCGAGCCATGCGGGCAAGTCACCGTTCGAGCGCATCGCGTTGCCGTACGGCGAGCAGGTGCTGTGGCCCGTGCACTGCGTGCAGGGCACGGCGGGCGCGGCGCTGCACGAGGCGCTCGACATCGCCCATGCGAGGCTCGTCATTCGCAAGGGCTATCGCCGCACGATCGACAGTTACTCGGCCTTCGTCGAGGCGGATCGCGAAACGCCGACCGGACTGGCCGGCTATTTGCGGGAGTCGGGCGTCAAGCGGGTGTGGTGCTGCGGTCTCGCAACCGACTACTGCGTGGCATGGACCGCGCTCGATGCGCGGGCAGCGGGGTTCGAAGCCGTCGTCGTGGAAGACGCCTGCCGAGCCATCGACCTCGAGGGCTCGCTCGAACGCGCGTGGCGGGACATGGATGCGGCTGGCATTGCGCGCGCTCGCGCCGAGGACGCATTGCGGTAATCGGCCTCGAACGGGCTCGAAACGAAACGGGTATCATCCGTCGCTGACATCTGACAGGCCGACCGTCGGCGCGACAGCCGGCCGAACGCAAACGAACGGAGCTCAGCGTGATTCGACACATCGTAATGTGGAAATTGAAGGACACGGCGGAAGGTGCAACGCGCGCGGAAAACGCATTGAAGCTGAAGGAAAAGCTCGAAGGCTGCCGCGATATCGTGCCGGGCATCCTGCGCATCGAAGTCGGCATTGCGAAGCCGGGGCTCGAATCGACCTACGACGTCGTGCTCGTGTCCGATTTCGCCGACAAGACCGCGCTCGACGCGTATCAGGTTCACCCCACGCACGAAGCGCTCAAGTCGTTCGTCGGCGCCGTGCGCGAAGCGCGCCAGTGCATCGACTACGAAATCTGAGACCCATCAGCCCCCCCGCAAAAACCGCGATGCCGCACACTCCGCCTCCCGCCGGTCATGCCAATGTGATCGAAAGCCCCTTCGTCGATCACCTCGGTGTGCGTCTCGTATCGGCCGCCGACGGTGTCAGCGAGGTCGAACTGCCGCTTGACGCAACCCTTATGAACACGTGGCAGGTCGCGCACGGCGGCGTCACCATGACGCTGGCCGATGTCGCGCTCGCGACGGCCGCGCGCAGCCTGGCCGGCGACGGCATGGGCGTCGTCACGGTCGAAATGAAGGTCAATTTCATGCAGCCCGGGCGCGGCGAGTTGCGCGCGTTCGGCCGCGTGCTGCATCGTTCGACGACGATGGCGTACTGCGAAGGCGAAGTGCGCGACAGCGAGGGCCATTTCGTCGCCAAGGCACTCGGGACGTTCAAATACATGCGGCGCCTGGCCGTCGGCCGGGACATCGTCGAGCAGCGAACCCGGCGCATACCGACGGGCAAACCAGGCCCCAGCGACGGCTGATCCTCTCGCCTACCGCTCGGGCGGCCACGGCCCCCCGGGCTCCCGCCGTCCACGGGGATTTTTTCGTTTTCGGCTTTGCGCTTGCCGGACGCTTATCGAAGGAGAAAATCGCCATGACTCAGATGAACCGCCGCATGCTGCTCGTCTCGCGTCCACAGGGTGCCATGACGGCCGACAACTTCCAGCTCGTCGCCACGCCGCTCGAGCCGCTTGCCGACGGGCAGTTTCGCGTCCGCAATCATTGGCTGTCGATCGACCCGTACATGCGCGGCCGGATGAACGAAACGAAGTCGTACGCCGCGCCGCAACCGCTCGGCGAAGTGATGATCGGCGCAACGGCCGGAGAAGTCGTGGAATCGCGCAACACCCGCTTTGCGGTGGGCGACAAGGTCACGGGCGTATTCGGTTGGCAGGAATTCGGCACATCGGACGGCACGGGCGTGACGAAGGTCGACGATACGGCGATCCCGCTCTCGGCTTATCTCGGCGTCGCGGGAATGCCGGGCGTGACGGCGTGGTACGGGCTCAACGAGATCATTGCGCCGCAGGCAGGGCAGACGATCGTCGTCAGCGCGGCCAGCGGTGCCGTCGGCAGCGTCGTGGGCCAGTTGGCGAAGCTGGCCGGATGCCGTGCCGTGGGGATTGCGGGCGGCGCCGAGAAGTGCCGCTACGTGACGCAGACACTCGGCTTCGATGCCTGTGTCGACTATAAGGCCGGCAAGCTCCAGGAGGACCTCGAGGCTGCCACGCCCGAGGGTGTCGACGGCTGCTTCGAAAACGTGGGCGGCGCCTCGCTCGATGCGACGCTCACGCGGATGAACCCGTTTGGGCGCATCGCGTTATGCGGCATGATCGCGGGTTACGACGGGGCGCCCCAGCCGCTTCGGCAGCCCGCGCTGATCCTGACGATGCGCCTGACATTGCAGGGTTTCATCGTGTCCGAGCATCTGGATATCTGGCCGCGGGCGTTGGCCGAGCTCGCCTCGCTCGTTGCGCAAAAGAAGCTTAACTATCGCGAAAGCGTAATGGAGGGGCTCGAGCATGCGCCCGACGCTTTGATGGGGCTTCTCAAGGGGCGCAACTTCGGCAAGCAACTCGTCAAGCTCGTTTGAGGAATCGGAGTCCGTCATGCAGGCGTTCGAAGGCAAGGTTGCCGTGATTACCGGCGCGGCGAGCGGATTGGGCCGCGCGTTTGCCGAACAGGGCGCCGCGCTCGGCATGAGACTCGTGCTCGCGGATATCGATTCCGATGCTCTGGCCGATACGGCAGCGACGCTGAGGGCGGCCGGTGCAGAGGTCGTCGCTGTGCCCACCGATGTCTCGGACGCCGGCGCAGTCGAAGCGCTCGCCCGCAAGACGCTCGATAGCTATGGCAAAGCGCATCTGCTGTTCAACAATGCGGGCGTGGGTGCAAGCGGCCTCGCCTGGGAGATGAGCGCGAACGATTGGGCGTGGGTCTTCGGCGTGAACGTGATGGGTGTGGCGCACGGTGTGCGCGTATTCGCACCGATCATGATCGGGCAGAACGAGCCCGCGCATATCGTGAACACCGCGTCCGTCGCGGGATTCCTCGCGCCGCCATTGATGAGCGTCTACAACGCCTCGAAGCATGCCGTCGTCGGACTGACCGAAACGCTTTATCACGATTTGCGCAAGGTCGGCGCCCCGGTGGGGTGCTCCCTGCTGAGTCCGGCGTTCGCACCGACAAACATCGCTGATGCCGAGCGCGCGCGCCCCGCGCGCTTGCGCAACGACGCGGCACCGACGGCATCGCAGATCCTCGCTGCGCGCGAGTTGCGCAAAGCCGTGCGTGCCGGACGGCTCACGGCCGCCGATATCGCCGACGCGACGTTCGACGCGATACGCGACGAACGCTTTTATGTGTTTACGCATCCGGCCATTGTTCCGAGCATCCGCTTGCGGCACGAAGATATCGAAAGGCAGCGTCAGCCCAGCGATCCGAGCAGTCCGGCGTGAATCGTCAGCCCCCGGTGTTCGAGGGGCCGCCGTCGATCCAGAAATCGAAGATGCGTTCGACGTCGCCCGGGCGGCGCACGCGATGCGATCCGTCATCGTCGCTGCGCTCGGCGAGATGGGCCCGGAGGCCCGTGCTCCCCGTATCGACGCGCAAGGCAGTCGTGCCGCGCGTCCCGTAATCGGGCGTCTCGATGAACGCCGCGGACAGCGCGCGTTCGCGTTCGAGCGGGATGCCGGTGTAAGGCAGCGTGTCGTCGGGTGCGATCTGTCTGTCGAGCATCAGTTCGATGAGGCCCGCAAGCGGGGCTTGCCCGTTGCCAGCACTCGTCAGCGCAGCCAGTTCGGCGCGCTTTCTCGCGAGCTTGGGCCAAGGCGTGTCGAGCACCGCATTCGAAATACCGTGTGTGCCGGGCGGGAGTAGGACGGGCGGCGCTTCGCCGCGGTTGCAGTACCACGCGAGCTCGCGCCGGGCAAAATCGCCTGCCAGCAGATTGAAGCCGTTGTAGATTGCGCCGCGCTCGGCCACCCGCGCGAGGTAGTCAAGTGGGGCGAGACGCTCGCCGGCGAGATACTCCGCGACGAGCATCCCGCGCGTCGGTGCATCGGGCCGTGTGTCGAGCGGGGCGCGGTAATTCGTGAGCGCGGCGAAGCGTCCGTCGCGCGATACACCCAGCCAGGTCCCGCCGCCCGCCAGATCGCGGCCGGCCAGTACTTGCGGAAGATCGGTCCACCATCCGAGGGGAGCGGTCTCGCGGCGAAAATATTCGTCGCGATTGGCGGCGAGCGTGAACAGAGGGCCGTGTGCCGCATCGGGCCGCCAGTCGAAGACGATGAGGCACATCTGGCGCGTCAGACTTCCGTGGGCAATGCGTACGGCAACGGCTCGAACGCCAGTTCGGGCCCCTCGGCGGTACCGACTCGAACGACGCCTTCGTCGAGCGATGCAAGCTTGATCTCGACGAGCGCGTCGAAACCGCCTCGTGGCGCGGCCGCGACATTGACGATCATCCCGCACGGCTGGCCAGGATCTGCGGAATGGAAGAGTTCCGCGCCGGCGCGCACCGGGTCGCTATCGGTGGCGATATGCGCGAGTGCCACGCGCCGCTTGATCGTGCCGCGGTACTGGCTGCGAGCAACGACCTCCTG
Organism: Trinickia sp.; assembly: GCF_057351765.1. Lineage (NCBI taxonomy): Bacteria > Pseudomonadati > Pseudomonadota > Betaproteobacteria > Burkholderiales > Burkholderiaceae > Trinickia > Trinickia sp. Next base: position 203,577 of record NZ_JBMRBK010000079.1, read on the forward strand.
GCCCGGATAGCAGCCCTTACGAAAGTTGACGGCGCCCAACGCGTCGAAATTGACCATTTGCGGCACGAACTGTTCGACCACGTCCGCTGTGATGCGCGGCTCGCCCGCGCGGATGTCCAGCCAATCCCAAACGGCCGACGAAACGTGCGCGAGACGGGCTTCGAGCCCCGGCAGGCAGGCCTCGACCTCGGCTTTCGGGCCGATCCACAAATAGCGGGCGCGGCCGTTGGCGTCGGGCACACGCACGAGCGAGCCCAACGGGCCGGCGACCTGCACGTTCACGCCGTCCGGCAGCGCTTCGAATACGCTCGAAAGCGCTTCGCGCACATCGCCCGCGAAGCCGATCACGGCGACCGCGTCCGTGATATCGACAAGCTTCGCCTTTGCGCGCAACACGAACATCGACAGCCGCTTTTGAACATTCGCACAAACCGTTCGCGCGACGAGCAGCCGAATCGATTGCCCGGCGCGCCACGTGAGCATGGAGGCGATGAGCCGGCCTTTCGGCGAACAGTAGCCGGCCAGCCGCGCACTCGCGGCATCCAGATGCTGAACGTCGTTCGTCAACTGGCCATGAAGGAAGCTCGCGGCGTCGTCTCCCGTGGCCTCGATCACACCGAACTGATCGAGCGCCATGAAAGCGCCGCGCGCGAGGACCGCGTCGAATTCGACCGGGGCGGGGCGGGATAGGCCCGGTGCGGGCGAAGCGGGGGGCAAATCGGGTGCGTGGGGGGCATTCATGGATTCGATATCCGGTCAATCCTGACTTTGGCTGATGCGAGCAAGCTATTATATGGGGTCTACCCGAGCCTTGTTTCGCATGTCCCTTCTGAAGAAATGCTTCGCCCTCGGTGCAGTTGCCGTCGTTTTGCTTGCCGCCGCCGCGGGCGGCGGATATTTCTGGGCCACGAGCCCCGTCACGCTCTCGGCTCCCGTGGTCGATGTCACGATCAAGCCGCACAGCAGCGTGCGCAGCGTCGCGTTGCAGCTCGTGCGGGCAGGCGTGACGCTCGCCCCCGAACCGTTCGTTCTGATGACGCGCGCGCTGGGCCTGCAAACGCGGCTGAAATCCGGCAACTATGAGTTCAAGAGTGGCGTGACGCCGTACGAAGTGCTGCAAAAGCTGGCGCTCGGCGACACGAACGAGGACGTCGTCACGATCATCGAAGGCTGGTCGTTCAAGCGCATGCGCGCCGAAATCGACGCCGACCCGTCACTCAAGCACGACACCGTGGGGATGACGGACGCCCAGTTGCTGGCTGCGATCGGGGCGCAGGAAAAGGACCTCGCGAATGCCGAGGGGCTCTTCTTCCCGGATACGTACCTGTTCGACAAGGGATCGAGCGATATCGACGTGTACCGGCGCGCGTACCGGTTGATGCAGCAGCAGCTCGCGCGCGTCTGGATCGAGCGCGCACCTGGGTTGCCGTACCAGACGCCGTATGAGGCGCTGACGATGGCGTCGCTCGTCGAGAAGGAGACGGGCAGGGCTGCGGACCGTCCGCTGGTCGCGGCGGTGTTCGCCAACCGGTTGCGTATCGGCATGCCGTTGCAAACCGATCCGTCGGTGATCTACGGCCTGGGCGACGCGTATACCGGCCGGCTGCGCAAGCGGGACTTGCAAACGGATACCCCGTATAACACCTATATGCGGCGCGGTCTGCCGCCGACGCCTATTGCGCTCGCGGGCGCGGCATCGCTCGAGGCGGCGACGAAGCCGGCGCCCACGGGCGCGCTCTATTTCGTTTCGCGCGGCGACGGCACCAGTGTCTTCTCCGATACGCTCGGCGATCACAACAAGGCGGTCGATAAATATATTCGAGGTCAACAGTAAATGGCGCGCGGCAAATTCATCACCTTCGAAGGCATCGACGGCGCAGGCAAAACGACGCATCTGGCATGGTTTCGGGAACGTCTCGAAGACAAGCTGAGCCCGGCGGGCAGCGCTGTCGTGACGACGCGCGAGCCCGGCGGTACACCGCTCGGCGAAGCCTTGCGCGAGCTGCTGCTGCACGAGCGGATGGACCTCGAGACCGAGGCGCTCCTGATGTTCGCGGCACGCCGGGAGCATCTCGCGCAGGTCATCGAGCCGGCACTCGCACGCGGCGACTGGGTCCTGAGCGACCGGTTCACCGATGCGACGTTCGCCTATCAGGGCGGCGGCCGCGGCTTGCCGCGCGATAAGCTCGAGGCGCTCGAACGCTGGGTGCAGGGCGGATTCCAGCCGGATCTGACCGTGCTTTTCGATGTGCCGCCGCGAACGGCCAGCGAGCGGCGCGGCGCGGTGCGCTCGCCCGACAAGTTCGAGAGCGAGACGCTCGCCTTTTTCGAGCGCACGCGCGCCGAGTATCTGCGGCGCGCGCAAGAAGCCCCGCACCGGTTCGTGGTTGTCGATGCGACGCTCGGCATCGACGAAATCCGTCACCAGCTCGCGCGGCTGGTGTCGACGCTTTGAGGCGAATCGCCGCGACGTACGCGGCACCGCGCCCCGCTTCTCATTGAAACGCAACGTCTGGACGATTCGACGATGATTCATCCTTGGCAACTGGACGACTGGAACCGCTTGCAATCGTTGCGCGGGCAGTGGCCGCACGCCCTTTTGCTGTACGGCCAAGCCGGTATCGGCAAACTCCGTTTCGCGCAGCACGTCGCGCAAGGCCTGCTGTGCGAGGCCCCGCGCGCCAACGGCGAGCCTTGCGGGGCCTGCGCGGCCTGCAATTGGTTCGTCCAGGGCAACCACCCCGACTACCGGGCCCTGTTCCCGGAAGCGCTGGCTTCGGAGCTGGGCTCGTCGGCGCCTGCCGCTGAGCACGACGAGAAAGCGGACAGCGAAGACGGCAAAAAGACGCGCACGCTGAGCAAGGAAATCAAGATCGAGCAGGTGCGGGCGCTGCTCGATTTCTGCGGCGTGGGCGCCCATCGCGGCGGCGCGCGCGTGGTGCTCGTCTATCCGGCCGAAGCGCTCAATGCGGCGGCGGCCAACGCGCTCCTGAAGACATTGGAGGAGCCGCCGGCCGGCGTCGTCTTTTTGCTCGTCTCGGCACGCCTCGACAGGCTTTTGCCGACGATCGTCAGCCGGTGCCGCCAATGGCCGATGCCGACGCCCGCACCTGAACTCGCGCGCGAATGGCTGGCGCAGCAAGGCGTGGCGGACGCCGACGCGCTACTGGCCATGGTGGGCGGCGCGCCGCTCGCCGCACTCGCGCTCGCGGCGGACGAAAACCGGCCGCTGCGCGAGTTCACGCTCAAGCAGCTCGCGGCCGGCCCCCAATGCGACGCCTTCGCTTGCGCCGAGGCGCTGCAAAAGCTTCCCGTGCCCATCGTGCTCGGTTGGCTGCAGCGCTGGCTTTACGACTTGCTCGCCGAGCGCACCGCCCATCGGCCGCGCTACTTTCCAGCGGCGGCACGCGATCTCGCGCATTGCGCGCAGCGGATCGACGCCAATGCGTTCGCGCGCTATATGAAAACCGTTGCACGTGAACGTGCGGTCGAAAACCATCCTCTCAACGCGCGTCTCGTCTTCGAGGCGCTGTTTCTCGGTTACCGCGAGCTCTTCGTCCAGTCCGCGCACGCTTGATACGAGCCCACGCCATGTCGATACACATTCGGGATGCAACCCTCGACGATCTTGCCGCGATCGTCGCCATTTACAATTCGACGATCGCCTCGCGCAGCGTCACGGCCGACCTCGAACCCGTGACGGTCGAGAGCCGCCTGCGGTGGTTCCACGCCCACGGCGCGGCGCATCGGCCATTGTGGGTCGCCGAGCAGACGGAGCGCGACGATCGCGACGAGCGCGATGGCGCGGGGCGCGTGATCGGCTGGCTGAGCTTTTCCGACTTCTACGGGCGCCCGGCCTATGCGCGCACCGCGGAGCTCAGCATTTACCTCGACGAGTGCGCACGCGGCCGTGGACTCGGCAGGCAACTGCTGGAGCAAGCGCTCGAAGCGGCGCCCGGCCTTCGGATCGATACCGCGCTTGGATTCATCTTCGGCCACAATGCGCCCAGTCTGGCCTTGTTTCGCCGGGCAGGCTTCGAAGACTGGGGCATGCTGCCCCGTGTCGCGGTGCTGGACGGCGTGGAGCGCGATCTCGTCATTCTCGGCAAGCGAATCGCATAGCGAATTCGTTCGCCCGTTGCGCAAAGGAACTCAGGATGTTTGTCGATTCTCATTGCCATATCAACTTCGAAGGACTGGCCGATCGCCTGCCCGAAGTGCTCGAGAACATGCGAGCTCAGCAAGTGACGCACGCGCTTTGCGTCAGCGTCGATCTGGAGACGCTGCCAGCCGTGCTCGACATTGCTTCGGCGTATGACAACGTGTTTGCGTCGGTCGGCGTGCATCCCGACCATGAAGACGCGCGCGAGCCCACCGTGTCGGAACTCGTCGAGCTCGCGAAGCATCCGAAGGTCGTGGCGATCGGCGAGACCGGACTGGATTACTACCGGCTCGAAGGCCGCTCGATCGCCGACATGGAATGGCAGCGCGAGCGCTTTCGTACGCACATCCGCGCCGCGCGCGCGACGATGAAGCCGCTCATCGTCCACACGCGAGCGTCGGCCGACGATACGCTGAGGATCATGGAGGAAGAAGCGGCTCACGTACCGGGCGGCGTCATGCATTGCTTCACGGAGCCGTGGCCGATCGCCGAGCGCGCGCTCGCGCAGAACTTCCATATTTCGCTGTCCGGCATCGTCACGTTCAAGAGCGCTGCCGACGTGCAGGACGTCGCACGGCGTGTGCCGCTCGAGCGCTTGCTGATCGAAACCGATTCGCCGTACCTCGCACCGGTTCCCTACCGTGGCAAACCCAATGAACCTGCGTACGTCAGCCATGTCGGAGCTTTCATCGCACAGATACGCGATATGCCCAAGGAAGCGCTCGCCGAGGCGACGACCCGGAATTTCTTCCGGCTATTCGCCTCGGCCGCGCGATCCTCGAGCTGAACCACACGTTCGCCTTTGTCAGGCAACAGAAAGGAAAACCATATTGCCTATGAACACGCTCACCCTGCCGCTCATCCAACGCCCCGGCCGCGCCGCCTCCCGCCTGAGAACCGCCAGTGGCCTGCGCCGGGTGCTTGCGGCATGTGCAACCGCGCTCGTGGCTGCGGCCGCCGTCGCGCCGGCCTACGGGGCCGACACCGACAGCATCGTGAAAGCCGTCAAATTCGACGATGACAAGCGCATTGCGAAGCTGCTCGCGCAAGGCGTCGATCCGAACATGACGACGCCGGACAAGCTGCACATGCCACTCATCGTCCTCGCCGCACGCGAGAAGTCGGACAAGGTGGCCAAAGTGCTCGCATCGAATCCCAAGACCGATCTGGACAAGGTCGATAGCGCCGATGAAAACGCCATGATGCTCGCCGCATTGAACGGCGATCTCGATCTCGTGAAGCTGCTGATCGACAAGGACGCCGAAGTCAACAAAAAAGGCTGGGCGCCGTTGCACTATGCCGCGGCGAACGGTCACGACGATATCGTCCAACTGCTGATCGACCATTCCGCCTATCTGGACACGCCATCGCCGAACGGCACGACGCCGCTCATGATGGCCGCGCGGGGCAATCACATCACGACGATGAAAGTGCTGCTCGATGCGGGGGCCGACCCGCGGGTCAAGAACCAGATCGGCATGACCGCGCTCGACTTCGCGAAGCAATACCACGCGAAGGACGCAACCGAAGGGCTGGAGGCCATGTTCGCCCGCGACGCCGCGAGTGCGTCCGCTGTGGCCCCTGCAAGCGGGCAAAACGGTGCAAAATAAGCGTTTTTTGGCACGGCTGGCGCCGTGCCTGGCTGACGGGTCGACCGGTCGCGAAGTACGGGACCGGTTCGCAGCCCGCGGATTCACCGCTCGGAGAAAAGGATAACCATGTTGCGGGCTTTGATTGGCCTTGGGGCACTCGCCATGCCGGTGGCGGCGTTCGCATTTTCGGGGAGCGAGCTCAGCGGATTGTGCGGCCGAACCGATACGGTCTCGCGCGCGGCATGCAAGGCGTACGTACTCGGCGTCGCCGACGGCGTCTATAACACGATCGACGCGATCGGCGGCACGACGGGACCGCGAGTGGGCCAGTATTTCTGCCTGCCGAGCGGCGTGAAGCCCCAGCAGCTCGTCGATGCGGTCCGTAAATACGTGGCCGAAAACCCGAAACTGGCCGATTACAACGCCAGTACGAGTGTTTCGCTCGGGCTCGGCAAGGCTTTTCCCTGCAAACACGACTGAAACAGTCGCCGAACGCATGTTTCCCGACTGTAACAGCCGGGAATAAGTGAAAATGGCGCGTTTCCTTCCGAGAGCCGTACTCAATAATGAAGGCTCGAGTGCCGGCGCGATGCGAACGGCCCGGGTCTCGCCCTGATCGGTCGAACTGACGCGGCGCGCCTGGGCGGCGCCTTGTCCGGAACCTCGCCCGCTTGCATGGAGTTCACCGAATGAAGATTGCGCAGATCGCACCTTTGACCGAATCCGTTCCGCCGAAGCTTTACGGCGGCACGGAACGCGTCGTCTCATACATCACCGAGGCGCTCGTGGATTTGGGCCACGACGTCACGCTTTTCGCGAGCGGCGATTCCAAAACGAGTGCGAAGCTCGAGGCCGTCTGGCCGCGGGCGCTGCGGCTCGACCCGGCTATTCGCGACCGCATTGCTCCGCATATGCTGTTGATGGAGCTCGTGAGACGACGCGCGGACGAGTTCGACGTCCTGCATTTCCATATGGACTACTACTCGTTTTCGCTGTTCAACCGGCAGGACACGCCGTTCGTCACGACGCTGCACGGCCGTCTCGATCTGCCCGAGCAGCAGCCCGTGTTCGACACGTTCGATACGGCACCCGTCATCTCGATCTCCAATGCCCAGCGCCATCCGATGCCGCAGGCGAAATGGCTGAGGACGGTCTACCACGGTCTGCCGGGCACGCTTTACGAGCCGCAGCCGGTCGAACAGCGGTACCTCGCATTTTTGGGCCGTATTTCACCCGAAAAGCGCGTCGACACGGCGATACGGATCGCCTCGCATTGCGGCTTGCCCATTCGCATCGCGGCCAAGATCGACTCGGCCGACCGCGAGTATTTCGAGCGCGAGATCAAGCCGCTTTTCGACTTGCCGCACGTCGAATTCATCGGTGAAATCGCCGATGACGAGAAGGCGACGTTTCTGTCGGGTGCGCACGCTTTGCTGTTCCCGGTCGATTGGCCGGAGCCGTTCGGTCTCGTCATGATCGAGGCCATGGCCTGCGGCACGCCCGTGATCGCGTTCAATCGCGGCTCGGTGCCTGAGGTGGTCGACGAAGGGGTGTCGGGATTCATCGTCGAAGACGAGATCAGCGCCGTCGCCGCGGTCAACCGGCTGCATACGGTCTCCCGCGCGGGAGTGCGCAGACGCTTCGAGGAACGCTTCACCTCGCATTTCATGGCCAGGCAATATCTGGACGCTTATCAGACGGTCATCCGGGCGCAGAAGCGCTCGCGCTTCAAGGTGATCGATTCGAAAACAAGCTGAGCGCAAAAGGCGGCGAGGACCGGACAAGCGCGGCGCGAGTGCGCCGCGCCAGGGCAAAACGCCTGCTTCAGAGGTTGATGCGGGAAATCTTCATGCCCTGCAGGGAGAGATCGCCCATCAGGCCTGCATTGGTCATGACGATGACCTGGACGGGCTTGGTGGCGGTGGTGGTATCAACCGCGCCGTTGGCCCCCATCTTCAGGAGGGCGACCGAGGCGTCGCCTCCTACGGACCATCCCTGGCGCTGCTGGAACGCCTTCAGCGCGTCATCGGTCATGAAGAGAAACACGACCGTTTTCGATTGAGCCCCGGCCTGCAGCCCGAACGAACCCGACACCAGGTTGTAGTAGCCCTGGGTTGTACCGCCGGTGCGCAACGCTCCTTCGCCGAATTCGCCGCCGACCACGAAGCCTGCTTGCAGGACCTTCGGGAATACCAGGACGCCGCGCGCCCTCGAGACCAGGTCACGGGAGCCGGGTACCTGCGCGTACATCCGCGACAACGCCGCATCGACGCCGCTATTGATCTCCTGGCGCTTCGACGACGTGCTGCCTGGACTTTGCGCCGTCGGGCTGCCGTTGTTCGTGGTCGTGGTACAGCCCGCGAGGGCAAGGCCGCCGGCCACCACCGCGGTTGCCGCCTTCAGCATGAAGCGTTGTTGTTTGTTCATGGCTCTTTCTCCGTATTGATCCGTCGGTCAAACCTTCGACGGCAGGTTTGGACGAAGCGTCGATCCCACGCATTCCGCGCGTGTCGAGGTAACAAGCACGGTGCATGCCCGTACCTGTCCCGATTTCACGTCAGTGAGCCACCGGGCGTTTGGGCACCGGCGGACGGCGCAGTGCGCGCCTGACGCCGGCCACGACGAGACCCAATGCGAAGAGAAAGGCTGCCGGCACGACCCAGTAGCCGACGAAAGCGTGCCAAAGATAACTGGCAAGCGTGTTGCGCCGCACGATATATTCGTCGATCGCGGCTTGCTGGCGCGGCGCGTTGCCCGCCAGGACGTCGCTCGGGCAGCCGGCGGCGCGCGCCTCGTCCGGCGTGCCGCGACAGCGGGCCTCAGCGCCGGCCGCGCGTTGCGCGTCGTTGAGCACCCAGGTGGTCAGAGCACGGTCGCGATCGACGACGTTGTAAGCCATCTCTTCGCGAATCTCATGTACTGCCACGAGCGCCACCGGTACGGCCCAAATCAGGATCGTGACGACCCAGCGTTTGAGCCACCGGTTCTGTCTCCATGCCATTCGTTGCCTCCGCTATGCTTTACGCATCAACGACGAGACGTCGGCCCATGGCGTCTTTATCGATGTAGGGGATAGCGGGCCGTCTTGGCAGCCATCATAGAAGAAATGCGACGAATCGTCGCGGGAGTCGAACCGCTTCGCGAAAGGGTGCGTAATTTCTTCAAATTCTCTGTCATTTACCGCTTGCAGGACGCAGTCATCGGGGCGCCGCGCACAGCCCAGCCTTCATCGACACGCGGAACGGCTTTTGCGTAGGGCCTACACTGGAAGCCTGCGCGAGCGTTCGCGGGCTCGGCGGGCAGTCGCCCTTAACCTATGTGCATCCGCACGGGGGTTCGGTCCATGTCGGAACCATTCACAGAACAGTACAAAGGGTTTTCGATCGGCGTGCAGGCATTGCGGCGTGCAAAAGAGCCGGACGAGGCGCCAAGCGCGCCGCGACATTTCGATATCGTCGTGATGATTTCTCGCAATGCGAGCGGGGAGCGCGGCAAATCCGAAATGTTCGGCGTGCCGGAGCACGAACCGCTCGACGATCAGATCGCCGCCCACAAGATCGGCTTGCAATACGCCCGCGACATCATCGACGGCAAAGTCGAGGGCTCGTCCGTCGATAAGCTTTAAGCAAGCTTCGGCTTTAGCGAGGCTTCTTTCCCTTTCTCCTTGCGCGCGCCCGCGGAACGGTCCAGCATATGGGGTCCGGATCGCGCGCGGCGCGCGGTATTTAGCGCAAAATATCATCGCCCGCGTATCGCACGGCGATACCGGTGATCTCGAGCGTATGTTCGAATCGAAAATTCAGGCTTTAGCGAGCCCGATCACAATATGCGAAAAAAAGGAGAAGCTCATGGTTCATCGCACCCGTCGCCGCATGCTCGCCGTCGCGGCCAGCCTCGTTGCTGTCGCCGCCGCGCCGTTCGCTGCCACCGATGCAGCCGCGCAAACGGCCCATAAGCCGAAAGTGGCGCTCGTGATGAAATCGCTCGCGAACGAGTTCTTCCTGACCATGGAAACTGGCGCGAAGGACTATCAAAAGCACAATGCCGGCAAGTTCGAGCTCATTACGAACGGTATCAAGAACGAGACCGATACGGCGGCGCAGATCAACATCGTGGAGCAGATGATCAATTCGAAGGTCGATGCGATCGTGCTCGCACCGGCCGACTCGAAGGCGCTCGTGCCGGTTGTCAAAAAGGCCGTCGACGCGGGAATCATCGTCGTCAATATCGATAATCGGCTCGATCCCGACGTACTGAAGTCCAAGGACCTGAATGTACCGTTCGTCGGTCCGGACAACGCGAAGGGCGCCGAGAAGGTCGGCGACGAACTCGCGAAGAAACTCAAGGCGGGTGACGAAGTCGGCATCGTCGAAGGCGTTTCGACGACCACCAACGCTCAGCAACGCACCGCAGGGTTCAAGGCCGCGATGCAAAAAGTGGGCGCCAAGGTCGTCTCGGTCCAGTCCGGCGAATGGGAGATCGACAAGGGCAACGCCATCGCGTCGGCCATGCTGAATCAGTATCCGAATCTGAAAGCGCTGCTGTGCGGCAACGACAACATGGCGATCGGGGCCGTCTCGGCCGTGCGCGCGGCAGGCAAGCAAGGCAAGGTCTACGTGGTGGGCTACGACAACATCGGCGCCATCAAGCCGATGCTCAAGGATGGCCGGATCCTCGCGACTGCCGACCAATACGCCGCCAAGCAGGCCGTATTCGGCATCGACACGGCGCTCAAGGCGATTGCCGAGCACAAGAAGCAGGCCGACCTCTCGAGCGTCGTCGAAACGCCGGTCGACCTGGTGACCAAAGCCGGCGTCGTCAAGTAACAGTAAAGCAGCGCAAGCCTCAGCGGGCCGCCGTCGCGGCCCGGCCCACTCCTCAGTCGAATATTCAAGTATCGCGCGCCGGTGCCGTTATCCGTGAGAATAGGCGTGATGCGACAGGCCAGCGCGGCGTGCGATGTCGCCGGAATGGGATGGGCGGCCTCGAGAACAGGATCGCGATGGATTCGACCGACGCAGACGATACGGATGCAGTGCTTGCGGTGAGCGGCATCGGCAAGACCTATGCCGAGCCGGTGCTGTCCGATGTGACGCTTGCGCTTCGCTCGGGCGAGGTCTTGGCCTTGACCGGCGAGAACGGTGCCGGTAAAAGCACGCTCTCGAAAATCATCGGTGGGCTCGTCGCCCCTACGGGCGGAGTCATGCGGCTCGGCGGCAAGCCCTATGCGCCGGCAAGCCGCGGCGAAGCCGAGGCGCTCGGCGTGCGTATGGTCATGCAGGAGTTGAACCTGCTGCCGACGCTGACGGTTGCCGAGAACCTCTTTTTCGACAACTTGCCGCGCCGCGGGCCGCGTGCCCTCGGCTGGATCGACCGCCGGCGCCTGGCTGGGGACGCACACCGCGCGATGGCGCGAGTCGGACTCGATTCGATCGATCCCGACACGCCCGTGGGCGCGCTCGGCATCGGCCACCAGCAAATGGTCGAGATCGCGCGCAATCTGATCGGCGACACGCGTGTGCTGATCTTCGACGAGCCGACCGCCATGCTGACGGATCGCGAAGTCGACCTGCTGTTCGATCAGATTGCGCGGCTGAAGGCGAATGGCGTCGCGATCGTCTACATTTCGCATAGGCTCGAAGAGCTCGCGCGCATTGCCGATCGCGTGGCGGTGCTGCGCGATGGCAGACTTGTCCATACCGCCCGGATGGCCGACGTCTCGAGCGAGCGGCTCGTGACGCTGATGGTCGGGCGGGTCATCGGCGAGCGCATCGACCTCGGCGAGCGCCGGATCGGCGCGCCGCTCTTGAAGGTGCAAGGGCTCGGACGCGGCGACGTCGTGCACGACGTGTCGTTCGAGGTCCGGGAAGGCGAGATCCTGGGCGTGAGCGGCCTGATCGGTGCCGGCCGGACGGAGCTCATGCGGCTCATCTACGGCGCGGACCGGGCCGATTCCGGCACGATCGCCGTGGGGCGGCCCCCGACACCCGTGCATATCGGTTCGCCAGCCGACGCGGTACGGCACGGCATTGCGCTGATCACCGAGGACCGCAAGGGCGAGGGCCTGCTGCTGCCGCATTCGATCGCCGCCAATGTGTCGCTCGGCAATATTGGAAGCGTGGCACGCTGGGGTTTCATCGACGCGCGGCGCGAGCAGGCGCTCGCGCGCACCCAGATGGATGCGCTTCGCGTGCGCGCGAGCGGGCCGACGCAGCCCGTGGGCGAGCTCTCGGGCGGCAATCAGCAAAAGGTCGTGATCGGGCGCTGGCTCGCGCGCGAGGCGGATGTGCTGCTTTTCGACGAACCGACGCGGGGCATCGACGTCGGCGCGAAGTTCGATATCTACGGCTTGATGGGGGCGCTCGCGCGCGAAGGTCGCGCGCTCGTCGTCGTTTCGAGCGATCTGCGCGAATTGATGCTGATCTGCGACCGAATCGCCGTCATGTCGGCGGGGCGCTTGACCGGCGTATTCGAGCGCGACGAATGGAGCCAGGACGCGCTGCTCGCCGCAGCGTTCGCAGGACATATGAAGGGGACTCGTCCAACGGCCCCCGATCATGAACCAAACGCACGGAGTGCTTCATGACCGATCCATCCGCGCGCCCCGATGGTGCGCCTGTCCTTGCCGACGAGACGCCGAGCGTAAAGCCGGGCGGCACTCGGCTCGGACTTTCGAATTACCTCGGCCTGGCGGGTGCGCTAGCCGTGATGGTTGCGCTCTTTTCGCTGCTGAGCTCGCACTTCCTGACATACGATACGTTCAGCACGATCGCCAACCAGATTCCCGACCTCGTCGTCATGTCGGTCGGTATGACGTTCGTGCTGATCGTCGCGGGCATCGATTTGTCGGTCGGCTCGGTGCTGGCGCTGTCCGCATCGGTCGTCAGCGTCGCCGCGCTCCAATGGCACTGGCCGCCAGTGCCGGCCGCGCTCGCCGGTATGGCGGCCGCGGCATTGACAGGCGCGGTCACCGGCGGGGTGACGGTCGGCTGGCGGATTCCGTCGTTCATCGTCTCGCTCGGCGTGCTGGAAGCGGCGCGCGGCCTGGCTTATCAGATGACGAATTCGCGCACGGCGTATATCGGCGATGCGTTCGATTTCCTGTCGAACCCGATCGCCGTCGGCATATCGCCGGCGTTCCTGATCGCGGTGGCGGTGATGATCGCCGCGCAGGTCGTGCTCACGCGCACTGTTTTCGGCCGCCACCTCGTGGGCATCGGCACGAACGAGGAGGCGGTGCGGCTGGCCGGCGTCGATCCGCGGCCCTACAAGGTCGCGGTGTTTGCGCTGATGGGCGCACTTTCCGGGCTGGCCGCGCTCTTTCAGGTGTCCCGGCTGGAAGCGGCCGATCCCAATGCGGGCGCCGGCGCGGAGTTGCAGGTCATCGCGGCCGTGGTGATAGGCGGCACGAGCCTGATGGGCGGACGCGGTTCCGTTATCAGCACGTTCTTCGGCGTGCTGATCATTTCGGTGCTGGCGGCCGGTCTCGCGCAAGTGGGTGCGAACGAGCCGACGAAGCGGATCATCACGGGGGCCGTCATCGTGGTTGCGGTCGTGCTCGACACCTACCGAAGCCGCAAACGCAGTTGAGAGCGCGTGTTCTGCCGCGGCAGGCGATGCGCGGCGGAGCGAACGGAACAGGGCACAAAAGCGGTTTGGCCGCGGCGAAGAAAAACAAGCGAGAGAGAAACGGGTTATGGCAACGATCAAGGATGTGGCGGCCATCGCCGGCGTGTCGTTCACCACGGTATCGCACGTGGTCAACAACACGCGGCCGGTGTCCGCGGATGTGCGCGCGAAAGTGGAGCGCGCGATCAGCCAACTCAACTACGTGCCCTCTGCCGTGGCGCGTTCCCTGAAGGCCAAGACCACCGCCACGATCGGGCTCGTCGTGCCCAACAGCAGCGATCCGTACTTTGCCGAACTGGCGCGCGGAATCCAGGACGGCTGCGCGCGCGAAGGCTACTGCATGTTCTTCTGCAATTCGGACGACGATCCGGCCAAACAGCGCAACTATCTGCGCGTGTTGCAGGAAAAGCGCATCGACGGACTCATCATCGCATCGGCCGGCGAAGATGCGGTGCTGGCGGCGAGTCTTGCCGACGCGCGCGAGCCGCTCGTCATCGTCGATCGGAACATCCAGGGGCTCGCCGCCGATCTCGTCCAGATCGATCACGAACGCGGTGCCTATCTCGCGACCCGTCACTTGCTCGAACTCGGACACGTCAGGATTGGATGCATCTCGGGGCCGGTTTCGACGGCGGTCAGCGCCATGCGTGTGCATGGCTTCATTCGGGCGATGTCCGAGCGCGGTATCGATATCGAGCCTTCGGCCATCGTCGAAAGCGATTTCTCGGGCCCGGGCGGCCAAGATGCGGCGGGGCGGCTTTTCGATACCGTGCGGCCGAGCGCGATCTTCGCCTGTAATGACATGATGGGCATCGGCGCATTGCGTGTCGCGGCGGAACGCGGTATTGCGGTGCCGCGGCAATGCTCGATCATCGGCTTCGATGATATCGAACTCGCCGCTTATACTTATCCGTCGCTTTCGACGGTGGGGCATTCGGTGCGTGCGCTCGGCGAGGCCGCGTCCAAGATGCTGATTGCTCGGATCAACGGTTCGATGTCGGGGCCGATTCAGCGTCGCGTCGTTTCGCCTCGCCTCGTGCTGCGCGAATCGACCGCGGTCTATGCGGGCGCGGCGCAGTACGTATAGCCCCGCCAATCTCGACGGAGAACAACAGGATGACAGCAGCGAACGGGCCGGCGAGCGCAGGCGTTTTGCCGGGCCAGGCGCGCGCCACGGCGCGCGTGGCGGTGGTCGGCAGCCTCAATATGGATCTGGTCGCCCGGGTTGCGCGCATGCCGCTCCCGGGCGAAACGCTCGCCGGACAGACGTTCGCGCAGGTCCCGGGCGGCAAGGGCGGCAACCAGGCCGTCGCGGCGGCGCGACTCGGCGCGCAGGTTTCGATGATCGGGCGAATCGGCGGCGATGCGAATGGCGCCACGCTGCGCGCGGGCCTCGAATCCGAAGGAATCGACTGCGCCGCACTTGCCGAGACGCCTTCGACGCCTACCGGCGTCGCGCTGATTCTGGTCGACGATGACGGCCGCAATTCGATCGTCATCGTGGCCGGCAGCAACGGCGCGCTGACGCCCGACGATATTGCCCGGCACGAAGCGGTGCTGGCCCAGGCGGATGTCGTCATGTGCCAACTCGAAACTCCGCCTGCCACCGTCTTGGCCGCCCTTGCGGCAGCTCGCCGGCTCGGCAAGACGGTCATTCTGAATCCCGCGCCCGTCACCGGGCCTTTGCCGGCGCAGTGGCTGCCACTCGTCGATTACCTCGTTCCGAACGAGCTGGAGGCGGCAACCCTCACGGGCTTGCCGATCGGCTCGCCTCACGACGCGGTCGTGGCGGCGCAGGCGCTCGTGGCGCAAGGTGCGCGCAATGTATTGATCACCCTGGGTTCCGCGGGCGTGGTGGCGGCAGTCGGCGGCGAGGAGCCGGTGCACGTACCGGCGCCGCGGGTGGCCGCGGTCGACACCACGGCGGCGGGCGACACATTCATCGGCGCATTCGCCGCGCAGCTCGCGCAAGGCGCCAGCACGGATGCAGCACTGCGTTTTGCCCAACGCGCCGCTGCGATCTCCGTGACACGCGCGGGCGCCCAGCCGTCGATTCCAACGCGCGCCGAGCTCGACGCAGCGGCTTGCTGATTCCCCCTCGCCAATACCGCCCCGCCGCGGGTTTCCTCCGGGGGGGCGCGTCCTCGGAAATCGCTCAAGCGCTGGTTCGCGCCGGCCGTTAAATCAGATAGTGCAACGCACGCGCAGGCAGCACGAAACCTGTTGGCTCACACCGCCACACGACGCTTTCGCATTTCGCGTCCGCTCTAAATGGGGACGCAAGCAGCGCGGCACCGCCCGCCATTTTTGCGGATGGTGCTCCAACGCGAAAAGTTGTAACGGAAGCGTACACGTGTCGACGAACGCGACACCTGCAACGTATACGAAGGTGGGGGAGAAAGAGGAACGAGAGGCACGCACATCGCGGACGTAGATTGTAGGCGAGCGCGGTCGCATCTCCAAGTTAGTAGTCACGTGAACAACGTAAGCCGTGAAAAATAATTTAAAAGGGTTTAGGATGAATTCGAGCGAGGTCGTTTCGGTATAGTGGCCTGGAGACGACATCGACCGCATACTTGGCGAGGAGGGAGCATGGATATTTACAGCAGTTTCGCGAACCGCTTCGAAAAAACGCGAGAGGAAGAGTTCTCGCTTGAGGAGTACCTCGCGCTCTGCAAAGACAATCCCGCCGCGTACGCCACTGCCAGCGAACGCATGTTGACGGCTATCGGGGAGCCGGAGCAGGTCGATACACGCAACGACCCGCGGCTGTCGCGGATCTTCGCGAACAAGGTCATCAAGGTCTATCCGGCATTCCGGGAGTTCTACGGGATGGAGGATGTGATCGAGCAGGTCGTCGCGTACTTCCGTCACGCGGCACAAGGCCTCGAAGAGAAAAAGCAGATTCTGTACTTGCTCGGGCCGGTGGGCGGCGGCAAATCGTCCATCGCCGAGCGGCTCAAGCAACTGATGGAACGCGTGCCGTTCTATTCGATCAAGGGCTCGCCGGTTAACGAGTCGCCGCTCGGGCTCTTCGACTACGACGAGGACGGCCCGATCCTCGAAGAGCAGTACGGCATTCCTCGCCGCTACCTCAAAAGCATTCTGAGCCCGTGGGCGGTCAAGCGCCTGCACGAGTACAACGGGGACATCCGCAAGTTCCGCGTCGTACGCCGGTATCCGTCGGTGCTCCGCCAGATCGGCATCGCGAAGACCGAGCCGGGCGACGAGAACAACCAGGATATCTCCTCGCTCGTCGGCAAAGTGGACATCCGCAAGCTCGAGCAGTATGCGCAGGACGATGCAGACGCCTACAGCTACTCGGGCGGTCTGTGTCTCGCGAATCAAGGGTTGCTTGAATTCGTCGAAATGTTCAAGGCGCCGATCAAAGTGCTGCACCCGCTGCTGACTGCGACTCAAGAAGGCAACTTCAAGGGTACGGAAGGCTTCGGGGCGATACCGTTCGACGGCATCATTCTGGCGCACTCGAACGAGTCCGAATGGAAGGCGTTCAGGAACAACCGCAACAACGAGGCATTGCTCGACCGGATTTTCGTCGTGAAGGTGCCGTATTGCCTGCGGGTGTCGGAAGAGATCAAGATTTACGAGAAGCTGATTCGCAACTCCTCGCTGGCCGACGCCGTATGCGCGCCCGGCACGCTGAAGATGATGGCGCAGTTCTCCGTGCTGACGCGCTTGCAGGAGCCCGAGAACTCGAATCTCTTCTCGAAGATGCAGGTCTACGACGGCGAGAACCTGAAGGACACCGACCCGAAGGCGAAGTCCTATCAGGAATACCGGGACTACGCCGGGGTCGACGAAGGGATGACAGGGGTGTCCACGCGCTTTGCATTCAAGATTCTCTCGCGCGTGTTCAACTTCGATACGACCGAGGTCGCGGCGAACCCCGTTCACCTCATGTACGTGCTCGAGCAGCAGGTCGAGCGGGAGCAGTTCCCACCGGAGACCGAACAGAAATATCTGTCGTTCGTGAAGGACGTGCTGGCGTCGCGCTACGCGGAATTCATCGGCAAAGAGATTCAGACCGCATACCTCGAATCGTATTCGGAGTACGGTCAGAACATCTTCGACCGCTACGTCACGTATGCCGACTTCTGGATTCAGGATCAGGAATTCCGCGATCACGACACGGGCGAAAGCTTCGATCGCGCCGCGCTGAACGCCGAGCTGGAAAAGATCGAAAAGCCGGCCGGCATCAGCAATCCGAAAGATTTCCGCAACGAAATCGTCAATTTCGTGTTGCGGGCACGGGCGGCAAACGGCGGCAAGAATCCGGCGTGGATCAGCTACGAGAAGCTGCGCGTGGTGATCGAGAAGAAAATGTTCTCGAACACCGAGGAACTGTTGCCGGTCATTTCGTTCAATGCAAAGGGCTCGGCCGAGGAGCAGCGCAAGCACGAAGACTTCGTCAATCGGATGGTTGCGAAAGGCTATACGCCGAAACAAGTACGCCTGTTGTGCGACTGGTACTTGCGGGTGCGCAAGTCCTCGTAACGAAGGGCGCAGCGCCCGGCGGGCCGACGTCGGCCGGGCGTTTCGCGGTACGCGCGGTGGGCAGGCATGCGGTCTGCCCGGCGGGTGCGCGCACCGCTTTGAGGAATTGAAGCGGGAGACTGGATGTGCTTCACCAAATCATCGACCGCAGGCTGGCAGGAAAGAACAAGAGCATTGCGAACCGCGAACGCTTTTTGCGCCGTGTAAAGAACTACATTCGGCGAGCTGTTTCGGAGGCGGTGCGCGATCGCAGCATCAAGGATATTCAAAGCACGCAGAGCATCACGATTCCGCGCAAGGATATCGCCGAACCCATGTTCCGGCACGGCTCGGCCGGCAAGCGCGAGCTCGTGCATCCCGGCAATGAAGACTATGTGCGCGGCGACAAGATTCCGCGCCCGAACGGCGGCAGCGGAGGCGGTGGCAGCCAGGCCAGCAACGAGGGCGAGGGGCAGGACGACTTCGTCTTCGAGCTTTCGCGAGAAGAATTCATGCAGTACTTCTTCGACGATCTCGAGCTGCCGCGGCTCGTCAAAACGCATCTGCTTGCCGTGCCCACGTGGAAGAACATCCGCGCGGGCTGGGCGGCGGAGGGAACGCCGAACAACATCGATGTCGTTCGCTCGCTGCGCAGTGCGCTCGGGCGCCGCATTGCCCTTGGCGCACCGCTCGTCAATCAGCTCCGCGAGCTCGAGCAGCAGCTCGAAGCGCTGAAGAACGAGCCGGGAGACAACAGCGAGGAAATCCAGCTCCTCGAGGAAGCGGTCCATCATTTGCGGGGCCGCATCTGGCGCATCCCGTTCATCGATCCGTTCGACCTGCGTTATATCAATCGCGTCAAACAGCCGCAGCCCTCGAGTCAGGCGGTCATGTTTTGCCTCATGGATGTCTCCGGGTCGATGGACGAGCAGCGCAAGGATCTCGCCAAACGGTTCTTCATCCTGCTTTACCTCTTCTTGAAGCGGAACTACGAAAAGATCGAAGTCGTCTTCATCCGGCACCATACACGGGCGGAAGAAGTCGATGAGGACACGTTCTTCCATTCGACGGAAAGCGGCGGCACCGTCGTATCGAGCGCGCTCGAGCTCATGCGCAAGATCATGGACGAGCGCTATTCGCCGACCGAATGGAACATTTACGGCGCACAGGCGTCGGACGGCGACAATTGGACGGACGATTCGCCGAAATGCCGTCGAATTTTGCAGGACGACATCCTGCAAAAGGTCCGCTACTTCGCGTATATTCAAGTCGCACCCGAAGAGCAGAATCTCTGGGTGGAGTATGCGCAGCTGGCCATGACGCAGCCGCATCTTGCAATGAAGAAGGTGGATGCCGCCGCCGATATCTATCCTGTGTTCAGGGAGCTGTTCGAAAAGCAGGTGGCATCGCATGACTACTAAGCATCTGCATAACGAATCGCGCGGATATCAGCCGGAGCGTCGCCGCAAAGGCTCGCATGCAAGCGGGTCGCACGAGCAAGGCAAGCAGCACGCCGAGACCGAGCCGGCGCGCCGCCCGGTCGAGGCGCCCGTTGTGCAGCCGAAGGAACCTCGCATGAACGTTGCCGACCGCAGACCTCTGCCGTGGCCGTCCGATTGGACGTTCGAGCTGATCGAAGAGTACGACACGCATATTGCGCAGGTCGCCGAGCAGTATCAGCTCGATGTCTATCCGATCCAGTTGGAGCTCATCAGCGCCGAGCAGATGATGGACGCCTACGCGTCCGTCGGCATGCCGGTCAATTATCGCCATTGGTCGTTCGGCAAGCACTTCCTCTCGACGGAAAAGAGCTATCGCCGGGGACAGATGGGGCTTGCCTACGAGATCGTCATCAATTCGAACCCTTGCATCGCGTATCTGATGGAAGAGAACACGATGACGATGCAGGCGCTCGTGATCGCCCACGCCGCCTACGGGCACAACTCGTTCTTCAAGGGCAACTACCTCTTCAAGCTCTGGACCGACGCGCACGCGATCATCGATTACCTCGTCTACGCGAAGAACTACATCGCCGAGTGCGAAGAGCGTTACGGGCTCGACCGCGTGGAGGAGCTGCTCGATTCGTGCCATGCACTGATGAACTATGGCGTCGATCGCTATAAACGGCCCCAGAAACCCTCGCTTGCGAAGGAAGCCGAATTGCGCCGCGATCGCGAAGCGTACTTGCAATCGCAGGTGAACGAGCTGTGGCGGACGCTGCCCGCGCATCACACGCCGCTTGCAGCGGAAGAAGAGGAGCGCTATCCGCCTGAGCCGCAGGAGAATCTGCTCTATTTCGCCGAAAAGAACGCGCCGCTGCTCGAACCGTGGGAGCGGGAAGTGATCCGCATCGTGCGCAAGATCGGGCAGTACTTCTACCCGCAGCGTCAAACCCAGGTCATGAACGAGGGCTGGGCCACGTTTTGGCACTACACGCTGCTCAACACGATGTACAACCAGGGGTTGCTCGAAGACGGCTTCATGATGGAGTTCCTCCATTCGCATAGCAACGTCATCTATCAGCCCCC
Source organism: Trinickia sp. (assembly GCF_057351765.1). Taxonomy (NCBI): domain Bacteria; kingdom Pseudomonadati; phylum Pseudomonadota; class Betaproteobacteria; order Burkholderiales; family Burkholderiaceae; genus Trinickia; species Trinickia sp. The sequence goes on from NZ_JBMRBK010000079.1 coordinate 223,982, forward strand.
GGTCACGAAACCGTATTACAGCGGGATCAACCCTTACGCACTGGGTTTCTCGATGATGAGCGACATACGCCGCATCTGCGAGTCGCCCACCGAAGAAGACCGCAAGTGGTTTCCGGACATCGCCGGATCGCCGTGGCTGCAGACGCTGCACTACGCGATGCGCAATTTCAAGGACGAGAGTTTCATCGCGCAATACCTCTCGCCGCAACTGATCCGCGATATGCGGCTCTTCTCGGTGCTCGACGACGATACGCGCGAGACGCTGGAAGTGTCGGCGATTCACGACGAGAGCGGCTATCAACACGTGCGCCAGTCATTGTCGCGGCAATACGACATGCACCACCGCGAGCCGAACATCCAGGTTTGGTCGGTCAACACCCGGGGAGACCGGAGTTTGACGCTGCGACACTTCATGAGCGATAACCGGCACTTGTCCGGGGACAGCGAGGAAGTGCTCAGACACATGGCCCGGCTTTGGCAGTTCGACGTCTATCTGGAAAGCGTCGACGAGAACGGGACCGTGCGCAAACGGTACGAGTGCCGATATACGGCGCCGGAGCTCAGGCTCTGATGGCCGCTCATTTCCGGAACGCGACGGACTAACTGTCTGACATGCGCTCGTTGGCATCGACGAGGAGCCGGCGGACCTCCTCGTCGCTCGTTTGATCGAATTCGTCGTAGTGTTGCCCGACGCTGAAAAAGAGAGCCGGCTGGGCAATGCAGACGAATTCGTCCGCGAGATCGGTCAACTCCGACTCGGCGCCCGGCGGCGCAACGGGCAGCGCAACGATCACATGGGCCGGGTTGCGTTGCCGCAGGGCGCTCAAGGCGGCTCGCATCGTGGCGCCGGTCGCCATGCCGTCATCCACGAGGATGACGGTTCTTCCTTCCACGGAAGCGGGCGGGCGATGCTCGCGATAGTGCGTTTCCCGGCGAGCGAGTTCTACCCGTTCTTCTTCCAACACCTTTTCGAATGCAGCGTGCGACACGTGCGCCGAGTGCATGATCTCGCGATCGACGAACTGCGCGCCACCAGGCGCAATCGCGCCCATCGCGAGTTCGCGTTGCCCTGGCACGCCCAATTTGCGCACGGGCATCACGTCGAGTTCAAGGCCGAGCGCGCGAGCAATCTCGGCGCCGACTGGCACGCCGCCGCGCGGCAGGGCGAGCACCACCGCGTCGTGGGCCGTATTGCCTTTCAAACGATCGGCCAACATACGGCCGGCTTCGGCGCGATTTTTGAACAAAGCGTGCATGAACATCGGACCATCCGTCGATCGGCTTTTGCAGCATGAACGCATGACGCTCAGAGCGCGTCATGAAAGATGATGCCGACCGTATGCCGGTGCCCCGATCGCAAGCGGCTTACCCCGTGACGCATATTGACCCGATAAGCGCCGCGGGAGCCGTTTGCAGGGCGATGGCTGACAGCGAATATTGCGGCGTCGCCCTGCGCGAGCGGAGCGACCTCGACGCGCGACTGCATGCGCGGACGCTGTTCGGTCAGCACAAACTCTCCGCCGGTGAAATCTCGCCCGGGCTGCGACAACAGAATCGCAACCTGAAGCGGAAAAACATGCTCGCCATAGAGATCCTGATGCAGACAATTGTAGTCGCCCTCGGCATATTGCAGTAGCAAGGGAGTGGGGCGCACTTGACCCGCGTGGTGGCAGCGACCGATGAACGCCGCGTGCGTGCGAGGATAACGGGTGTCGATTCCGAGCCGCTCGTTCCAGCGGTTCGCGATCGGGGCCAAAAAGGCGTAAAGCGTCTCGCGCAACATCTGGAGGAGAGGGGGCAACGGGTAGCTGAAATACTGATATTCGCCGCGACCGAACCCATGGCGCGTCATCACGACACGACTTCTGAAGTGCGCCGCGTTGTCATATAGGCCACGTAACGCCTCGCATTGCGACGGCGACAGCAGGCGGGGGACGACTGCAACACCCGCTTCGTCGAGCGTTTCCGAAAGTGCGGGCCAGTCGAGCGTTTGGATGCGCAATTGCGTTGCGGGGCATTCGCCGGGAACTTTGTCGTCGGCATCCAGCGCTGCCACGGCAGCGGCGGGCGTGTACGGTGGCGTGGCCAATGCAGCCTCCAAGAATTGCCGGAAGGATTCAATGTAACGCTCGGGCGCGCTGCCCACGCTCCGAAATTTGCTATTTCGTTCTTCATCCGATCCCCGACTCGGAGCGGTTCCCCCGCGAGCCGGGGCACCGACGGCGGCGCAGCACAAAATTCCGCATGCACCGGCAAAAACGTAATGTCCATGCGGTTTGTTCGCCGCGAACAACCGCACGTCCCGCCTGTTACGCGATAAATTGACTTCGCTTTACAGATACGAGCTAGATCAGGCTAGCAAGGTCCGGAAATCGCGCAATACAGAGGAGCAAAAATGACCGTGGCACTCGTGCTGCACCGTGGGGACGGCGCACCGCTTTCAACCTCGTTCCGCAGGGCGGCGTTCGGCAACGACGACCCCTTTGCACGACATCGCGAGATCGCGTGGGAAGGACCGGACTCGATGGTCGCGGGTCGCGTCAGCTTCATTGGCGAGCTCGACGTCGCAAGGTTTCCTCATATCGAAACTCTCGTCGTAGTCGAAGGAAATCTCACGCTACACGCCGCCGGAGAAGCCCCGCTGGTGCTCGGTCCGCAGGCGGGTGCAGTCATCGCGGCCGGTACAGCGCTTCGCGTCCAGGCCGAGTCCCGCGTGCGTTTCGTGTATTGCGCGGCCGCTTGCGAGAAACCGACCAAGCGCGGACTCATCCCTTTGCGGGCCGAGGCCGACTTCAAGCCCTCCGCGTCGCTACCGGCGGAAATACTGCTGGGCCCCGCGCCGCAATGCCGTAGCGACAATGTCTTCACCGACGATGGCGCAGAGTACCTCGCGGGCACGTGGGATTCGACGCCCTACCATCGGATCGTTCGCCCGCATCGCGTGAACGAGTTCATGCATCTGCTGGCCGGCAGCGTGAGGTTCGCGGCGCCTGATGGCAGCGTGCTGTCGCTCGGGGCCGGCGACGCGCTCTTCGTACCGCAAGGCGCACCGATCGGATGGGAAAGCCGCGAGCGCGTGGCGAAGTTTTACGCGATTCAAAACCTCCAGGCTCCGATCGAGCGAAACTGATCATGTCCCCTCCGTTGCAACACATTCAAACCTCGCCCACGCTGCCGGCCGCGGCTGATGTGGTGGTGATCGGGGGTGGCATCATCGGCGTCTTCTCGGCCTACTACCTGGCCCAGCGCGGCGTGTCGGTCGCGTTGATCGAGAAGGGGAGAATCGGCGCCGAGCAGTCGAGTCGCAATTGGGGCTGGTGTCGGCAGCAGAATCGCGACGCGCGCGAATTGCCGATGGCGAGCAAGAGTCTCGAGCTCTGGCAACGATTTGCGATCGAAACGGGCGAAGACACGGGCTTTCATCGGTGTGGGCTGCTGTACCTCAGCAATGACGACGCCGAATTGTCCCGTTGGGCCAGTTGGGGCGACTTTGCGAAGACCGCGGGCGTGACAACTTAC
>NZ_JBMRBK010000080.1:0-23074 GCF_057351765.1 Trinickia sp.
GATGCTACCGTCGGCATGCGTCTGGTTGATGAGCCACTGGACCGAGCTTGCACTTTGTGTGTTCGAGCCGAACACCCACGGCAGGTAACCTTGCGGGAAGATGGTGTCGATACCCAAATCCGTATCCAGAGGGCTGTCTGGTCAATTACGATGGCCGCTCGTCCGCCTCCTCTCATATTGCACGACTTTGGACATCAATCGATGCTATAATCGTGCCTCACCACGGAGGTTGTTATGCGAACCACAATCGCTTTGGACGATGATTTAATCGCTCGGGCCCAGGACTACACCGGGTTGAGCGAGAAGTCCGCTCTTGTGCGCGAAGCGTTAAAAGCGCTTATCGAGCGCGAAGCCGCGCGCAGGCTCGCTGCCTTGGGCGGCAGTCAACCGGGCATCACTGCTGCGCCTCGCCGCCGGCAGGAACTCGAATGATCCTTGTCGACACATCTGTGTGGATCGATCACATCGATCATTCAGAGCCGATTATGGTCGACCTTCTGCTCCATGACCGTGTCCGGATCCATCCGTATGTAATCGGCGAAATTTCGCTAGGCAGTTTGCGCGACCGCTCTACCGTGCTTCGAGCTTTGAACGATCTGCCGCGAGTGCCCGTCGCCACGCCTGACGAAGTCTTCTATCTGATCGAGCAACAGCAGCTGTTTAGTCGGGGGATCGGCTACGTCGATGCGTCGCTGCTCGCCTCCGCGAAGCTACAGCCTGGCGTGACGATTTGGACGCGGGACAAGAGGCTGAAAAAAATCGCCGACGAGCTTGCGCTGGCCGCGGTTCTGGGCCACTAAAACTTGAAAACGACGAAGCGATGGATTGGTAATCCACCCGTCCAGTAAGCGTGATCAGAAGTAGAATTTAATCCGATGACCAACAACATTGCTGCTCGCAGCTTGGATCGCAGCTTCGGACGCCGAGCAGGCGTTGCCTCCAACACGAGAGGTGCATGCTGTTGAGATTCGCAAATTCCGCTAGCAATGATCACGAACGTGGCCTATCTGCCGGAACATCGCGTCGTCGGCATCTCGAAGCTCGCAAGGCTCGTTGATGCCTTCGCCAAACGCCTGCAGATTCAGGAAAAGATGACGGTACAGATCGCCGATACGCGCAACGACGTTCTGCAGCCGCGGGGCGTCGGCGTTACCCTCGAGGCCGCGCATCAATGCATCACCACCCGCCGCGTGCACAAGCCCGCTGTGGCCATGGTGACCTCGGGCATGCCCGGCTCGTTCCGGACCGATCCATCGACGCGCCGGGAGTTTCTCTCCATCGTCGGCAATCCCGGCGCGCTGGCGCTGCAAAACGTCTGAGTACGGCGGGCGGCTCCCATCGCCTCGGCCAACCGGATCGCCTCGCAAGAGGCGGCGCTAAAGGGTTGCCGTCACACCGCCGTCGACGTAGAGAATATGGCCATTGACGAAGTTCGATGCGTCGCTTGACAGAAACACCGCGGCGCCGACGAGATCCTCCACATCGCCCCAGCGTCGCGAAGGCGTACGACCGATCAGCCAGTTGCTGAACGCCTCGTTCTTCACGAGCGCATCCGTCAGCTCGGTCTTGAAGTAGCCGGGGCCGAGCCCGTTGACTTGGATGCCGTACTGGCCCCAGTCGATCGCCATGCCCTTGGTCAGCATCTTCACCGCACCTTTACTTGCGGTATAAGCCGCAATGCTCGGACGGCCCAGTTCGCTCTGCACCGAACAGATGTTGACGATCTTGCCGCGCTTGCGCTCGATCATGTACCGCGCAACGGCCTGTCCCACCAGGAATACGCTTTCGACGTTGGTCTTCATCAGTTCTTCCCACTGCTGGTGCAAGAACTGTTCGAGCGGCGCCCGGCGCTGCATGCCGGCATTGTTGACGAGGATGTCGATCGCCCCGATATCCCGCTCGACGCGCGCAACGGCAGCCTCGACGTCGTTCGGCGACGTCACGTCGAAGCTTGCCGCATGGACCGTTGCGCCTTCGGCGCGCAAGCGCGCGACGGCGTCGGCCAGGCGTGCTTCGTTGCGGGCGTTCAGCACGACCTCGGCGCCCGCGCCTGCCAGCCCCTTCGCGAGAGCGAAGCCGATTCCCGTACTCGATCCGGTGACGAGCGCACGCCGGCCTGCGAGATCGAACATCTCCAGATTGCTTTTCAATTCGACTCCTTTCACTCCAGACCGTCGTTCCGGTCTCGCTGTGCTCCGATCCATCATACCGGCGCGCCAGGCATCTCGCGCCGGCAATGCTAGTGTTCCAGTCAGGACAGCGGCGTGAACTTGAGCTGATTGATCGGCGTCACCTTTTCCGTGCGCATGAGACCATACGGCGTCTTGGGCCCGAGCCACTTGTCGAAGATACCGCTCATCTTGCCGCTTTGCTCCAGCTCGTTGAGCGCCTTGTTGACGGCCGCCAGCATCGCCGGCTCATTTTGCCGTAGGCCGACGGCGATCGGCTCGATCAGCATCGGCTCCGCAGCGATCGCCACGGCGCCGTCCGTGCCTTCCACCTGCTTTACGATCTTCGTGGCCGTCATCTGATTCGTGACGAAGCCCTTCACCTTGTTCTGCTCCAGTGCGAGAAACGCGGAGCTCGTGTCGTGAAACGTGACCGCCTGACCGCCCTTGATCGAGATCGGAATTGATTGCGCCGACGTCGACCCGTCCGCCGCACTGATCTTCTGGCCAGCGAAATCGGCCAGTTTCTTGTTCGCGTCGGCCTTCTTCACGACCAGCACTTCCTTGGTCGAATAGTAGGAATCGCTGAAATCGATCTGCGTCGATCGAGTCTTCGTGTAAGCCAGATTCGCGACGACGATATCGACCCGTCCCAGCTTCAACTGCGGAATGCGCGCTTCGACGGCCAGCGGTTCGAGCTTCGCCTCGACGCCGATCTGTTTCGCCACCGCGTTGCACAGGTCGACATCCATGCCTTCGAGTTGCCGCGACTGCGAGTTCGGATACGAGAACGGCTCGACATTCGAATAGACGCCGCAGGTCAGCTCACCTCGGCCCTTGACGTCTGCGAGCTGGTCGGCACATGCGGGCGCGATCCAGGCAAGCGCGCCCAATGCGATCGATATCCCGGCGTAAATCTTCTTCACCTTCATTTCGAATCTCCTCGAGTTCATGTACTACGATCAACTGCCAACTATCGGGCAATTGGGCCATGCCAACCCCGCCCCGCAGAACCTCATTGCCTGCCACTCGTCAATGCGTGCGTAGATCCGACAGGAATCTCTGCGCCCGTGCATGCTTCGGACGCGAGAAGAACTCGCCCGGCGGCGCCGTTTCGAGTATCTGGCCGGCGTCCATGAACCACACGCGATCGGCGACTTCACGTGCAAAACCCATCTCGTGCGTGACGCACATCATCGTCATGCCTTCCTGAGCAAGACTTTTCATGACGTTCAGAACTTCGCCCACCATTTCGGGATCGAGTGCGCTGGTGGGTTCGTCGAACAGCATCGCGGGCGGGTCCATCGCCAACGCACGCGCGATCGCGACGCGCTGCTGCTGCCCGCCCGACAACTGTGCGGGGTAGGCATTCGCTTTGCTCGACAGACCCACGCGCGACAGGAGCTCCGTCGCCTTGCTTTGCGCATCGGCACGCTTGAGTCCATTCACGCGCATCGGAGACAACGTGATGTTCTCAAGCACCGACAGATGCGGGAACAGGTTGAACTGCTGGAACACGAAGCCGATACGGCTGCGATAAGCATTGAGACCGAGCCTCTTGTCGTGTATATCCTGTCCGTCGAAATAGATTTGACCGCGGTTGATTTCTTCGAGCCGGTTGACGGTACGGATCAGCGTCGACTTGCCGGAGCCCGACGGCCCGCATACGACGACCACCTCGCCCTTGCGAACCTCGGCATTCACGTCCACGAGCGCGTGATACTCGCCGTACCATTTGTCGACGCCAGAGAATTTGATCATTCTAATTACCTTGAATGGAATGAGCGCCCAGGAAACTAGTTCTTGGTAGGCACCGGGTCCGTCAGCGCGACGGCATCCGCCTTCGCCGCTGCGACGGGCGTACCGGCCCGCTTGCGAGTCACACGTCGCTCCAGGAACTGCGCGAACTGCGTCAATGCGTAGCACAGTGCGAAATAGCTCAGCGCAAGAATCAGGTAGACGGGGAACGGCTTAGTCAACAGGCGGTTGTTGATCTGATCGGCAGCGAACGAGATTTCCTGCACGTTGATGATGTAGCCGAGCGACGTTTCCTTGATCGTCGACACGAACTGCGTGACCATGCTCGGCACGACGTTGTACAGAGCCTGCGGCAGGATGACAGCGCGCATCGTCTTCAGGTAGCTCATGCCGAGCGCACGCGATGCTTCCGTCTGCCCGCGCGGCAGCCCTTCGATGCCTGCACGGATGATCTCGCCCAGATACGCCGAGTCGTAGACCACCAGCGCGCACAGCATCGTGACGAAGCCGGTCACGGGATAGCCGGTCAGCACGGGAGCGAGGAAGTACACCCAGAAGATCACCATCAGAAGCGGCACGCCACGCACCATGTAGACGAGTCCCGTGGCAGGTGCGCGCAACACGGCGAACGGGCTGATGCGTGCCAGCGCCACCAGAATGCCGAGCGGAAAAGCGATCGCGAGTGCCGACAGCGAAAGCAGAATGGTCAGCACGATGCCGCCCAGCGGGCCGTGCGGATACTGCCCGATCAGCAGCAGCATCCAGTTGTCGCGCAGGATGTCGAACATGATCACCTGGCTCCCGGGATGCGATAGTGCGCCGCGATCCGTGCGCCGCAGAGCATGATGAGCAGCGAAATGCCCAGATAGAGCACCGTGGCGATGAAATACGATTCGAATGACAGGAACGTCTCATTCTCCACCTGCCGCGTGACGTACGTGAGTTCTGCCGCGCCGATCGCCATCGCGAGGCTGGTGTTCTTGAAGAGCAGCACGGTGTGATTGATCATCGGCGGAATAGCGTTGCGCAGCGCTTGCGGCAGCACCACGAAACGCATCGCGCTCAGGAAGTTCAAGCCTAGCGCACGCGATGCTTCGAACTGGCCGTAAGGGATCGCGCGCAGACCGCTGCGAATGTCTTCCGACAAATATGCTGCACTGCATAGGCCGATCGCGATCACTGCGAAGATGAACTGGCCGTTATAGTTGTTCAGCATGCCCTGCACCTCTTGAGGCAGGATGTTCGATATGCCGAAGTACCAGAACAGGATCTGCACGAGCATCGGGACGTTGCGGTGATAGGCAACGAAGCTCGCCACGAATGCGGTTGCGGGACGAAAATGGGTCATGCGGATCAGCGTCAGAAGAATGCCGACGATCATCGAAAACACCCATGCCAGCGCAGCCATCGCGAGCGTGAGCTCGATGCCGTGGAGGAACAACGCGCCATAATCGCCTCGCAGCACGGTTGCGAGGTCAAAATGAAATTTCATGTTGCACGTCCCTAAAATTCAGGTCCAGGCGAAACCCGGTCCCACATGATCGCGTCGCGCTGGACACATGACGCGATCAATCGATGCAGGGCTGAATCGATACTAGCTCGCGAAAAAAGGCCCTTGCAGATGCCTTTCCTCTGGTGCGATAAGTTTCGGGAATGATGGACCGAACGGGCCGGCAGCCATGGCTCGAGCGAAGTCGGGCATGAGATATGTCTCCTTGTTTGACGGGAGCGGACTCGAGCGCCTGACTCCGGTCTCACGCAATATTTGCGGTGGGCGCCTCTGCGGGCGCCGCATCACTCATCGTCTTGCATTACGTCATGCGCGTGCGGCATCACCGCTCTTGAAGGGCACTTGCCAATACCTCCGGATTCACGGGTGTCGGCGGCTTGCCTGCCGACGAACCATGGCCCAGCGCTGCAATCAGATTGTCGACAGTGAGCGAAGCCATCGCCCGCCGCGTGGCAACCGACGCGCTACCGATGTGCGGCGTCAACACCAGGTTCTTCTGCGCGAGCAGCGCGGGATGCACGACCGGTTCGCCTTCGAACACATCCAGCCCTGCCGCCGCGATACTGCCTTCCGCGAGCGCCACGGCCAGTGCCGCGTCATCCACCACGCCGCCACGCGCAATGTTGGTGAGCGTCGCCGACGACTTCATCTGCTTCAGCTCCACCGCACCGATCGCATGGTGCGAACTCGCCGAATAAGGTACGACGACGATCAGATGATCGGATTCGCGCAACAGCGTTTCCTTCTCGACGTACCGCGCACGACAACTCTCCTCCACGTTGGCAGGCAACTGCGAGCGATTGTGATAGATCACCCGCATGCCGAAGCCGAATGCACCGCGACGCGCAATCGCCTGCCCGATGCGGCCCATGCCGAGAATGCCGAGCGTCGTGCCATGGATGTCGCCGCCGACGAACATGTCGTAGCGCCCCGTCTTCGTCCACAAGCCGCCACGCAGGTAATGCTCCGATTCGGCGATACGCCGCGCGGTGGCCATCATCAGCGCGAAGCCGAAGTCGGCGGTCGTTTCGGTCAGAACATCCGGCGTATTGGTCACGATCACGCCACGCGCCGTACAGGCTTGCACGTCGACGTTGTTGTAGCCGACGCCGATGTTGCACACGGCTCGGAGTTGCGGGCATGCATCCAGCAGCGTCGCGTCGATGCGGTCGCTGCCCGCCGTCATCGCGCCGACCTTGCCTTGCAGGCGCGCGATCAGTTCCGGTTGCGTCCAGATCGCGTCGTCCGGATTGTCGGTCACGTCGAATTCCGCGCGCAATCGATCGATGACATCGGGAAACGATGCACGGGTCACGAGTACCGGTAAACGCATGAAGCTCTCCTTCTCTGTTTTGATCGAATGCGGCCCGTATCCGCGCGTATCCACGCGCATCAGCCCGATGCAGCGTTTAGCGGACCTGATCGGGCGGTTCGCGCTTGATCGTCGTGAGCCCGCCCGGCACCTGCAGAGTCGGCAGAATCTCGATGTTGCTGATGTTCACCGCGAGCGGCGCGGCGATCGCGAACGCGATGGCGTCCGCGATATCACTCGGCGTCGGCAGCTCGAAACCTTCGATGAACTGTTTGCGGGCCGCTTCGATGTCGCCGTGCACGTGGCCGAAGATATCGGTGGCCACACGCCCCGGACAGATTTCCGTCACGCGCACACGCTTGCCCGTCGCATCGACGCGCAGTTGACGCGATAGCGCATGAATCGCAGCCTTGGTCGCGTGATAGATCGAATTGCCGTTGAAGTTGTAGATCGCGGCAATCGAGCTGATGTTGACGATATGGCCGCGATCGCGCGCGACCATGCCCGGCATCGTCAGCCGCACGATATGCAGCACGGCCTGCAGATTCACTTCCACCTGCACGTCGACGTCCTCGACGCCCGCGTCCAGAATCGAACCCTTGCGCGACACGCCGGCATTGTTGACGACGATGTCGAACGGGACTTCCTGCGCGAGCTTCGTGACGGCCGCAAGATCGCTGACGTCAATTGCATGCGCAATACAGCCGGTACGCTCCGCCAGTTCATTCAGACGATCCGCGCTGCGCGCGAGCGCATGCACTTCGAGCCCTTCCGTGCGGAAGCGTTCGACGATGGCCGCGCCCATACCCGTGGAAGCGCCCGTTACGAGCGCTGTCTTGTAGTCCGAAAACGGCATGTTTGACCTCCGTCTCACGTTCTGTGTATCGCCTAGCCGAGAGCGGCAAGGCATCGGTTGAAAATGTATACGTCGTAAAAACACGGGACAAAGACGAATTGGCTTTGTGCCGATAAGGCTCGCTTATGACCGTCCAGTCGGCGTCCGTCTCATGCGCATGTCATCCGGCGAGCCTCGATACGGGCACGACACGGCCGCCCGCCGATTCGATGGCGTGACGCACCGAGCGAGCAAGTTCGACTGCGCCGGGCGTGTCGCCATGCAGCAGGATCGACTGCACTTTCACCTTGAGCTTGTTGCCCGTGATGGTCGTGATCATGCCGTCTTCGAGCAGTGCCTCGACGCGCGCCATGACCGCCGCACGGTCCTGGATGACGGCACCTTCGAGCTTGCGCGACACGAGCGCGCCTTGATCGTCGTACGCTCGGTCGGCAAGAAACGTGTTTGCCGTGCGCATCCCGATGCGATCGGCTGCACGCTCGATCTCCGTATTCGTCGACACGCTGATGATCAGATCGCGGTCGAACTCCGCGACGGCCCGCACCAACGGCTCGGCCAGTTCGTACGACGCTGCCGCCATATTGCCGAGCGCGCCATGAAAGCTCATATGCGTGACCCGGTGCCCCGCAGCCTTCGCAATGCCGGCCAGCGCACCCATCTGATACAACACGTACTTCGCCAGCTCCAACGGATCGGCCTGAATCGGCCGTCTTCCGAAGCCCAGCAGGTCGGGAAAACCCACATGCGCGCCGACGTCGATCTGGCGCGCGAGCGCTGAGCGCACGGTCCGGTCCATGATGACCGGGTCTCCCGCATGAAAGCCGCACGCGATGTTCGCGGACGAGACGACATCGAGCATCGCCTCGTCTTCGCCCATCTTGTACGGTCCGAAGCCTTCTCCGAGGTCAGCGTTGAGATCTATTTCCATTGTCGACTCTCCGTCCTGATGTCCGATGCCATCACTCGATTGCGGTGTGTTTAGGCCGTCGGTGAAATCTCGAACAACCGTGTGCCGTAGCCCACGGTTTCGCCATGCGCGACGAACGGTTGCGTCGTCACGCCTGCAACAGGTGCAACCACGGGCACGCACAGATGTGCAATCTGCAGCAGACCCATCACATCGTCTTGCGCGACACGCGCACCGGGCTCAACGAACGGCGTCGCACGTGATGGATGCGACGCGAGAAAAACGCCCGCCGTGCTTGCGGTCACGCCGACGGCCTGCGCGCGCGCAACATGCTGCACGCCGCCCGTTCCGGCAACCGACGCGGCCCCCGACGGCTGCGAAGACACACCGTGCTCGTGGTAACGTCGATCGTCGATCTTCAAACGTATCGTTACCCCCGGCCTGCTCACCTCGATGGACCCGATATCGCCAGCCGCCAGCCACGATGTGATTTGCCGAATCTCTTCGAGATCAACCTCGATTTTTTGTGTCATGTTCAGGGTCTGATTGCGTATGGACGCACGAGGCCAACGAGATGACGCACCCGTGTCAGGTAACGATCGAGCTCTTCGAGCGCGGCGACTGCTTCCGGATAGGTGGTCTGAGAAAAGTGGATCTTCGTTCCGATACGCGCCTGCGCGAGCCGCCAGAGGTCTGCTTCGATCACCGTGCCGATCTTGGGATAACCGCCCGACGGTTGTGCGTCACGCAACTGGATGATGGGCTGGCCGTTGTGCGGCACCTGAATCACGCCAGGCACGATGCCATGCGAGCGCTTTTCGATGTGGTGAGCCGGCTCCAGCACGGGGCCCGCAAGCCGGTAACCGTAACGGTCGCTCTGCGGCGTGACTTTCCATCCTTCGCCCCAGAACGCTTCGATCGCTTGCGGCCGGTAATCCTCGTATTCCGCTGCCGGCAGCACACGCACGACCGTCTCTCCCACCTCGGCTGAAGGCATGGACGCGGGCGCCGGCAGCACATACTCGGGCGGTACGGCGCCGAAACTCGCGCCACGCGAGGCGGAATCGCGTCCGCGCTCACGCGCGAAACCGATAGCCTTGAGCACGTCGCCCTTTTGCAGCTGACGGCCCTCGAAACCGCCGAACTGGCCGCGCAATTGCGTACTGCGCGAGCCGAGCACGACGGGAACGTCCACGCCGCCCGCCAGAGACAGATAGCAGCGCGTCCCATTGGCAGGCACGCCGATCGTCAGCACATCCCCCGTTTTCGCATGCCGCGTCCACCACGGCAGCACGGGTTTGTCGCCAAGGCGTGCAGAACAGTCGGCCCCCGTGATCGCAAAATCGAGGTCGTCGAGAAAGCGGATGCGAAACGGAAACATCGGAATTTCGATGCCAGCCGCGTCGTCGGGGTTGCCGAGCAGCAGATTGCCGATCGCGAGTGCGAGGCGATCCATCGCGCCCGCCGTGCCGACGCCGTAGCGCAGGCAGCCTTCGCGCCCCTGGTCCTGCACGGTGGCCAACGCGGACGAAGACAGTATTTCGATCATCGGATCACCCTTTCCACGCAAAAGCGGATCATGTCGCCGGGCGCCAGCGTCGCGGGATTTTCGCGCGACGGATCGAAAAAGACCATCGACGTATGGCCGATCGTGTTCCAGCCGCTCGGCCCGGTCGACGCCGAGACGCCCGTCTGCACGCCGCCGATCGAGACTGCACCGCCGGGCAGCCCCAGCACCGGCACCTTGCGGCGCGGCGTCGCGATACGCGGATCCATTCCGCCGAGATAACAGTAGCCAGGGTGAGAGCCGAGCGCGTAAACGGTATAGAGCGGCATGCAATGCAGATGCACGACATCGTCGACGGAAAGTCCCGTATGATCGACGACATCCTGCAGATGCGGCCCGAACTCGCCGCCGTAGACAACCGGCAACTCGACCACCTTGCCCTCGATATGCAGCTCGCCGGCGTTCTCCCACGCGGCGCACAGCGCGTCGGCAAGCGCATCGGGATCGGCGGGCGGCCGCACGAACGTAAGCATCAGATTGGTCACGCCCGGCACGGCCTCGCGCACACCGGGCCACGACCCGATCTCGCCGGCGAGCGACCAGATGCGGCGCTGCGTATGCAAATCGAGCGCGCCTGGCGCCTCGAACAGCATGGCCGTCGTCCCCAGCATGCTGACGATCAACTGCTGCTCCGGTTCGTCACGTCTCATCGCAGCTACGATTCCCCTCTCGTCCGGCCGACGTCCGCCAGATAGGGCTGCGTCATTCATCGATGCGTGCTCGATGGTCAGCGTCATGCCTGCTTCCTTTGCGCGAGCCAGCGCTCCAGATGATGTATGTCCACTCCGCCCGCCTGAAATCCCTCGTCGCCAAGCAGGGCCCGATGTAGCGGGACATTGGTACGGATGCCTTCGACACGCAGCTCCGACAGCGCGACGCGCATGCGCGCCAACGCTTCGTCACGTGTGTCGCCATGCGTGATGACCTTAGCGATCAGCGAGTCGTAATACGGCGGCACGACAGACCCGCTACTCATGTGCGAATCCACCCGGACGCCGTTGCCGCCCGGCAATTCCCACGCGTCGACGCGGCCGGGGCACGGCACGAACGAGAACGGGTCCTCCGCATTGATCCGGCATTCGAGCGCATGCCCTTGCGTGCGGATCTCGCTCTGGCTCACGCTCAACGCATGTCCTTGGGCGATGCGAATCTGCTCGCGCACGATGTCGATGCCCGTGGTCATCTCCGTCACCGGGTGTTCGACCTGCAGCCGTGTATTCATTTCGATAAAGTAGAACCGGCCGTCTTCGAACAGGAACTCGAAGGTGCCCGCGCCGCGATAACCGATCTGCCGACACGCTTGCGCGCAACGCTCGCCGACATGGCGGATCAGTTCAGGATCGATGCCCGGCGCGGGCGCTTCCTCCAGGACCTTCTGATGTCGCCGTTGCAGCGAGCAATCGCGCGATCCGAGCCATAGCGCATTGCCAAGCGTATCGCATAGCACCTGAATCTCGACATGGCGCGGGTGCTCGAGGAACTTCTCGACGTAAAGCTCCGGCTTGCCGAACGCACGACGCGCTTCTTCGCGCGTCACGGTCACGGCCTCCAGCAGTTGCTCGGGCGCATGCACGACCCGCATGCCACGCCCGCCACCGCCGCCGGCCGCCTTCACGATCACAGGAAAGCCGATTTCCCCGGCGATCCGCATGATTGCGTCAGGATCGTCCGGCAGGCCGCCGTCCGGCCCAGGCACGCAGGGTACGCCCGCTTCACGCATCGCGCGCTTGGCGGCAACCTTGTCTCCCATGGTGCGGATCGACTGCGGCGCCGGACCGATGAAGGTCATACCCGCTGCTTCGACCGCAGCCGCGAAGTCTGCGTTCTCGGAGAGGAAACCATAACCGGGATGGATTGCCTGCGCACCGCTCACGTGCCCTGCCAGCAGAATCGCCGCAGGGTTCAGATAGCTCTGGGCAGGCGTCGCGGGACCGATGCAGAGCGCTTCGTCGGCAAGGCGGACATAGCGTGCATCGGCATCCGGCTCGGAATAGATCGCGACCGTCTCGAGCTCCAGCTCACGACACGCGCGCTGGACGCGAAGCGCGATTTCGCCGCGATTGGCAATCAGTACCTTCTTGAACATGGTCGATCAGCCGATGCGAAAAAGCGGTTGCCCCGATTCCACTTCGCTGCCGGGCGCGACGAGCACCTCGCGCACCGTGCCGCGGCAGTCGCACTCGATCGCGTTGAACGTCTTCATCGCTTCGATCGTGCAGAGCACCTGTCCTTCCTCGACGACATCGCCGACCTGCACGAACGGTGCCGCGCCCGGCGACGGCGTCAGATGAACGATGCCGAACATCGGCGTACAGACGACCTGCGGCGCGTCAGCCATGGCGCTTTGCGCTTGGCATCGCGCAGCGCCTGCATCGCCGGCATGCTCCGTCGCGCCTGACGGCCGATCCTGGCTCCGCCCAGCGGCAGGCAGCGGCTCAACCGCGCCAACGTTTGCATGCCCGCCGCGACGCTTCGCCTTGACAAGCTTGACCCGCTCTTCCCCCTCGGTCACCTCGAGCCTCGCCAGCGGCGATTCCGTCAGCAGGTCGATCAGCGCTTTTATCTTCTGAAGATCCATCGTTGAGTCCGTAGCCGGTTTGGGACTCAATGTATCCGGCGCCGAAAGATTGCGCCAAGACGGTTTGGCTTTGTCGCGATAAGGTGCGCTTATGTATCGGCGCGGGGTCCGGCGCACACGCCGAGCGCGAGGTCGCCAGCCAGCTCCAGCAGGATGTCCTTGACGGCGGCAGCCGGCTCGGACAGCGGCAGATGGTCCGACAGGCACACCGAGAGCGGGATCTTGATGACAGGCGATACGATGCGCGACTGCACGATGCCGCCGGCCGCCGCGACGACGCGCGCCGTGGATTCGGGCAGGATGGTCGCACCGATTCCCGCGCCGACGCCCGCCGACAGGGTCGATGCCGACTCGATCTCGGCGACCACGTTCGGCATCATCTGCACGCTGGCAAAGCCCTCGTCGACGTATTTGCGCAGGTAGTTGTACGGGCGGGGGAGCAGCAGCGGCACGTCGCGCAGATCGGTGACGGAGATTTTCTCCTGCACGATGCCCATGCTGCGCGGCGCAACGAGAAACATCTCTTCGTTCATCAGCAGTTGGAACGACAGGCCGTGCACCGGCTTGTCGCCATACAGCACGGCCATGTCCATGCGGCCGTTCATGATCAGCTCGCTGAGCGTCGTGCCGAAGTTCTCGTTGATGTAGAGCAGGATGCCCGGGTGCCGCGCGCGCACGGTGCGCAATAGCGGCAACGACAGCGCCGACGCGCCCGTGCCCGGCGCGAGCCCGACCGACACCTGCCCGGACAGGATCTGGCCGGCGCTTTTCACATCGGCCTGCGCCTGTTCGTACTGGCGCAGAATCAGCTGCGCGTGACGGTAGAGCGTCGCGCCGGCCTCGGTGGCTGTCACGCCGCGCTTCGTGCGCACGAGCAACTGCTGCTGGAACTCGTCTTCGAGCGTGATCAGTTGCTGGCTCAACGCGGGCTGCGCGATGTGCAGCACCTCGGCGGCCTGGGTGAGGCTACCGATATCGACGATCTTCACGAAATACTTCAGACGCCGCAGATTCACGGTTTGCATCTCACGGGTTGACGGATTGCAACAATGATAGGGCAAGCCCCGTTTGGCGGACAATCGTCAAAATCCTGACGCTCTCAGCGTGGAGCGCCGTCGCCCGCGGTGCACGCCGCAGTGGCACGACAGTGCGGGAGGCCCTTTGCGGCCTGCCTGATCACGGCTCACAGGGTTCCTCGATGCACGCCCGCCGCGCTGCATCATAAGCGGATGTTATTGGACCAGCGGAAAGTCATCTTGGCTTGAACTTTTTCGGGCGCTTAATGTGAAGCCTCGCCAATGCTGTCGAGGAGTCAAGTGTGAGTGCATCGCGCATCGCCGCCCGCGTCCAGCGGATCAAGCCATCACCCAGCAGCGCGGCGGCCGACCGCGCCGCGGAACTGCGGCGGCAGGGGAAACACATCGTCAACCTCGTTGTCGGCGAACCCGATTTCGACACGCCCGCACATATCCGCAAGGCCGCGTTCGAAGCGATGGAGCGCGGTGAAACGCGCTATACGCAGACGGCCGGCACGCCCGCGCTCCGTGCCGCGATCGCGGCGAAGCTGCAACGCGAGAACGGACTCGCCTACGATCCGAAGCACATCATCGTGACGTGCGGCGCGAAGCACGCGATCTTCAACGCGCTCGCCGTCACCGTGGAAGCCGGCGACGAAGTGCTGATTCCGGCGCCGTACTGGGTCTCCTACCCGGACATGGCGCTCGCATGCGATGGCGTGCCCGTCATCGTGCCCTGCACCGAAGCGCACGGGTTCAAGCTCACGCCCGATGCGCTCGAAAGCGCGATCACGCCGCGCACGCGCTGGCTTATCGTCAATTCTCCGACCAATCCGACCGGCGCGACCTACACTGCCGGGGAACTGCGCGCACTCGCCGACGTGCTGCTGCGTCATCCCCATGTCCTGGTGATGATGGACGACATCTACGAGCACATCCGCTTCGACGCCGGCGCTCCGCAGCATCTGCTCGCGATCGAACCCCGGTTGGCTTCGCGCACGCTGGTGGTCAACGGCGTCTCGAAGACCTACGCGATGACTGGCTGGCGCATCGGATACGTGGCGGGCCCCGCGGATCTGATCTCCGCCCTCGAGACGCTGCAATCCCAATCGACGAGCAACGCCTGCACGATCAGCCAGGCCGCGGCGCTTGCCGCGCTGACGGGCGACCAGAGCTTCGTGCAGGAATCCGTGCGCATCTACAAGCAGCGCCGCGACTTTGCGCTCGAAGCGCTCAACGCGATTCCCGGCATCAGTTGCAGGACGCCCGGCGGTGCGTTCTACCTCTACGTCAACTGCGGCGGGATGATCGGACGCACGACGCCCCAGGGCAAGCCCCTCGAAAGCGATACCGACGTCGTCATGTATCTGCTCGAACAAGCAGGCGTGGCACTCATCGCCGGATCCGCGTACGGCGTCTCGCCGTTCTTCCGTATGTCGATCGCAACGAACATCGACGTCATCGACGAGGGATGCCGGAAGATCGCCTCCGCCGTTGCCGCCCTCGACTGAGAGTGACGCGACGCGCCCTCCGCCAGCGCGTCGCCCGAGTACAAAGACATGCCTTGCATGTGAAGACGGGGCAGTCGGATTAGCGCTTTCTTTTTTCGTCAACAGGCAAGGGGATCTATCCGTGAAAAAACTATTATTAGGAGTGCTAAGCGTATCGGCACTGCTGTCCGCCGGTTCGGCACAGGCACAATCGAGCGTCACGCTCTACGGCATCATCGATGAGGCGGTGCGCTTCGATACGCACCAGAACAAGTCTGGCGGCCATCTCTTCACCATGGGCAGCGGCGGCGAGATTCAGGGCAGCCGCTGGGGTTTGCAAGGCAAGGAAGAACTCGGCGGCGGTCTCGCGGCGATCTTCCAACTCGAAGGCGGCTTCACCCCGAATACGGGCGTGACGCAGCAGTCGACGCCGTCGGGCACGGCGCGCCTGTTCGGCCGCACGGCGATGGTGGGTTTGAGCAGCCCGTACGGCACGGTGACGTTGGGACG
This sequence comes from Trinickia sp., assembly GCF_057351765.1. Classification (NCBI taxonomy): domain Bacteria; kingdom Pseudomonadati; phylum Pseudomonadota; class Betaproteobacteria; order Burkholderiales; family Burkholderiaceae; genus Trinickia; species Trinickia sp. The sequence goes on from NZ_JBMRBK010000080.1 coordinate 15,673, forward strand.
CCAGTACACCCTCGTGCATGAAACGGGCTGGACGCACGACATCTTTGCGTTCGCGAACTACACAGGCACGATCGGCTTTCAGGGCGCAGGCCTGACGGGTGGCGGCCGCCTGGACAATACCGTCCGCTACACGTCGCCCACCCTTGCCGGCTTTACCCTCAAGGGCGCCTATACGTTGGGCGGAGTGGCGGGCAATGTCCACCAGAATTCGTCGCCTGCCGTGAGCATCTCGTATGACAACGGGCCGCTGAGCGTCGGCGCGGCCTATCAGATCATCAACAACATCGGTGGCCTGAATCCTTCGACGACCGCCTATGGCAGCACGTATTTCGGCGTGACGATTCCTGACAGCTCGCAGAAAGTCTTCACGGCAGGCGCGACGTACAAGTTCGGCGCAGCCAAGGTGTTCGGCTCGTACATCTACAGCCATGTCTATCCGGCCGACTATCGCAACGACTCGTTTTCGACGGCCGTCCAGTACAACATCACGCCTACGCTCGTGCTCGACCTGCCCGTGTACGTCGACTTCGTGCATCACGCCGGTCAAAGCGGCACGCGCATCACCGGCGGTCCTACGCTCGACTATTTCCTGAGCAAGCGCACCGACGTCTATGTCGGCGTGGACTACAACCACCTGACGGGCGCATGGACGACGCTCGCGGCAGCCTCCGGCTCGAACCAGCCGTTCTTTGGCTTCAACTCGCTGTTCGAAGCCGCCATCGGACTGCGTCACAAGTTCTGATACAGCGGGCGCCCGGAGGAATTTTCTCTCCTGCGACGCCCGGCCACTTCCCTTCCCGTCACATCACGTCGGGACACGCCCGGTGTCCCGATCCTGCTTGCTTAGCCTTCGACGAAACCCGATTTCGTTCGATCACCCACGTCCAATTCAGGAGAACACTCAGATGAGAATCGGCATTCCCGCCGAGATTCGTGCCGGTGAAACGCGAGTCGCCGGTACGCCCGAGACCGTCAAGAAACTTGTCGCGGGAGGCCATACCGTGCTGCTGGAAAAAGGCGCCGGCGAGCGCGCCCATTTCCCCGACGCCGCCTATGCGCAAGCCGGCGCGACGCTGGCCAGCACCGCCGAGGTGTGGGAGGCCGGGCTCGTGCTGAAAGTGCAGGCGCCGACCGATGCCGAACTCGCGCACCTGAAACCGGGCAGCCTGCTCGTCGGCATGCTCAATCCCTTCGATGCAGACCAGGCCGCCCGCATTACCGCTCGAGACGTGCGCGCCTTCGCGCTCGAATCGATCCCGCGCACCACGCGCGCGCAAAGCATGGACGTGTTGTCGTCGCAAGCGAACATCGCCGGCTACAAGGCGGTACTGCTGGCGGCGACGCTGTACCAGAGGTTCTTTCCGATGCTGATGACGGCAGCAGGCACCGTGAAGGCGGCACGGGTACTCGTGCTCGGCGCGGGCGTCGCGGGCCTGCAGGCGATTGCGACGGCCAAACGCCTCGGCGCAGTGGTCGAAGCATCGGACGTGCGCCCTGCCGTCAAGGAACAGATCGAATCGCTCGGCGCGAAGTTTGTCGACGTCCCGTACGAGACCGATGAAGAGCGCGACGCCGCACAGGGCGTGGGCGGCTACGCGCGTCCTATGCCGGCCTCGTGGCTCTCGCGTCAAAGCGCACTGGTGCACGAACGGGCCAGACAGGCTGACATCGTCATCACGACAGCACTGATTCCCGGGCGCACCGCGCCCACTCTGCTCAACGAAAACACGGTCAGTGCGATGAAACCCGGTTCCGTGGTCGTCGATCTCGCAGCGGGCCGCGGCGTGACGATCGACGGCCATCGCGGCGGCAACTGCGCGCTGACCGTAGCCGATGAAATGGTCGTCAGGCACGGCGTGCACATCGCCGGGCATACGAATCTGCCCGCGATGGTCGCGACCGAAGCGTCCTCGCTCTATGCGCGCAACGTATTCGATTTCCTGAAGCTGATCCTCGGTTCCGATGGCCAGCCCAAGATCGACACCAGCGACGACATCGTCGCCGCTACGCTGCTTGGCCACGACGCATCGATGCTGAAGACCGCATAGACCGCATAAGGAGAACACGATGGAACTCATCACTCACACCACGACCAATCTGATCACCTTCATCCTCGCGATCTATGTGGGCTATCACGTCGTGTGGAACGTCACGCCCGCGCTGCATACACCGCTGATGGCCGTCACCAACGCGATTTCCGCGATCGTCATCGTCGGCGCGATGCTCGCGGCAGGATTGACCGTCGGCACGGCGGGCAAGGCGTTCGGCGCGATCGCCGTCGCACTCGCCGCCGTCAACGTGTTCGGCGGCTTTCTCGTGACGCGCCGCATGCTCGAAATGTTCAGAAAGAAGGACAGCGGCAAGGCCGCCGCGAATCAAGCCAACGGAGCCTCACGATGAGCATGAATATGGTTACCCTGCTGTATCTCGTCGCATCCGTCTGCTTCATCCAGGCACTCAAAGGGCTGTCTCATCCGAAGAGCGCGCGGCTCGGCAATGCTTTCGGCATGGCGGGAATGGCGCTCGCCATCTTCACGACCCTCGCGCTCATCTTCAAACAGGCTTCGACGCTCGGCTCCGATCTGACGGTGGGGCTGTCAGTGCTCGCCGCGGCGTTGATCGTCGGCGGATCGATCGGGGCAGTCATCGCCACGCGTGTCGAGATGACGACAATGCCCGAGCTGATCGCGGCGATGCACTCGCTGATCGGTCTGGCTGCGGTGTGCATTGCGTATGCAGTGGTCATCGAACCGTCCGCGTTCGGCCTTGCCGAGACGAGCGGCGCGCTGCCTCACGGCAATCGGGTCGAACTCGCCATCGGCGCGCTCATCGGCGCGGTCACGTTCTCGGGGTCGGTCATTGCCTTCGGCAAGCTGTCCGGCAAATACCGCTTTCGCCTCTTCCAGGGTACGCCCGTCGCGTACCCGTGCCAGCATCTGCTCAATCTCGCGCTAGCCGTTACGGCGATCGGATTCGGCATCGCATTCGTCGCCACGCAGGCGTGGCTGCCGTTCGCCGTCGTAACCGCGATCGCATTCGTGCTGGGCGTGCTGATCATCATTCCGATCGGCGGCGCCGATATGCCCGTCGTCGTATCGATGCTCAACTCGTACTCCGGCTGGGCCGCAGCGGGCATCGGCTTTTCGCTGAACAATTCGATGCTGATCATCGCCGGCTCGCTCGTAGGCTCGTCCGGTGCGATTCTGTCGTACATCATGTGCCGTGCGATGAACCGCTCGTTCTTCAACGTGCTGCTGGGCGGCTTCGGCGCCGAAACGTCGACCGACGGTGCGGCAAAGCGTGAGGAGCGACCCGTCAAATCCGGTTCCGCCGACGACGCGGCCTTTTTGCTCTGCAATGCCGAATCTGTCGTCATCGTGCCGGGCTATGGGCTTGCCGTCGCTCGCGCGCAGCACGCGCTCAAGGAACTGACCGACAAGCTCACGGACAAAGGGATCGACGTCCGCTACGCGATTCACCCGGTAGCCGGCCGCATGCCCGGTCATATGAACGTGCTGCTGGCCGAAGCGGAAGTGCCTTACGAGCAGGTCTATGAAATGGAGGACATCAACGCGGAATTCGGCCAGACCGATGTCGTGCTCGTGCTCGGCGCCAACGACGTCGTCAATCCCGCCGCGAAAACCGACCCGTCTTCGCCGATTGCGGGCATGCCGATTCTCGAGGCGTACAAGGCGCGTACCGTGATCGTCAACAAGCGGTCGATGGCATCCGGTTATGCGGGGCTCGACAACGAGCTCTTCTATATGGACAAGACGATGATGGTGTTCTCGGACGCGAAAAAGGTCATCGAAAAGATGACCAAAGCGCTCGACTGAGTCTACGCCCGCCCATTCATAAGCGGCAACTATCGGCCCATACGACTTCGCTCTTTGTCAGCGGGACGGTTCGCCGCTATCGTTGGAAGGATCATCGAGTCTTCGTCTTCGCCTTCACTCCTACAGGCAACCATCATGCATGCACTCGTCATTCACGCGCCGCTGGATCTGCGCATCGAGGACGTTCCGACACCGGAACCCGAAGCCCATCAATTGCTGATCCGGATCCGCGCGGGGGGCATCTGCGGCTCTGACCTTCACTACTTCAATCATGGCGGGTTCGGCACGGTCCGCATTCGCGAGCCGATGGTGCTCGGCCATGAGGTGTCAGGAGTCGTCTCGCGCGCCGGTTCGAGCGTCACGGATATGCCCGCCGGCACCCGCATCGCGATCAGCCCGAGCCGTCCTTGCGGACTGTGCCGGTACTGTCAGCAAGGGCTACAGAACCACTGCCTCGATATGCGCTACTACGGCAGCGCGATGCGTATGCCGCACGTGCAGGGTGCGTTTCGTCAGGAAATCGTCATCGACCGCTCACAGGCGCATGTCGTCGCAGACTCGCTGAGCGACGCAGAAGCAGCGATGGCCGAACCGCTTTCGGTCGCGCTGCATGCGGTACGGCGCGCGGGTCCGATGCTCGGCAAGCGCGTGCTCGTGACGGGCTGCGGTCCGATCGGCGCGCTGATCGTGGCCGCCGCCCGGCGCGCGGGCGCGGCGTCGATCGTCGTGACCGATGTGAATGCGCTGCCGCTCGAGAGCGCCAGGAAAGTGGGCGCTGACGTCGCGTTCAACGTCGCCGAAACGCCAGACGCACTGCAACCCTACGCCGCCGACAAAGGCAGCTTCGACGTGCTGTTCGAGGCTAGCGGCAATGCCGCGGTGCTGCGCGGCGCGTTCGACGTGCTGAAACCGCGCGGCGTCGTCGTTCAGGTCGGGCTGGGCGGCGACATCACGTTGCCGATGAATACGGTCGTGGCGAAGGAGTTCGATCTGCGCGGCGCCTTCCGTTTTCACGAAGAATTCGCGGTAGCCGTCGAGTTGCTCAACAAGGGCCTCATCGACGTCAAGCCGCTGATCTCGGGCGTGTTTCCGTATCAGGAATCCGTCAAGGCGTTTCAGACGGCAGGCGACCGGTCGAAATCGATGAAGGTGCTGATGACGTTCGATTGACCGCACTTGAATTGAAGTGTGAAGCGCCGCACGTGCAATCCAGCGCGGCGGCGTCGTTTTCATTGAAGAAATACAAAAAGCCGGCGTATGCGATTGCAACGCCGGCTTCGCTTGCACGCTTCGCGCGTGCAGCCTCAGTCTCAGTGCCTCAGTTATTGCATCGTGCCTCGAGCTCATCGACGAATGCACGACTCCAGCGCCCTTCCTTCATCGCCCGCATGGTCTCGGCCTCCTTCTCCAGCACGGCGAGCGCTTTCTCGAGCACCTGCTCTGCGTCGCCGGGCGGGATCGCGAGCAGCCCATCCTGGTCGCCAACGACGATATCTCCCGGATTCACCACCATGCCGCCTACCGAGACGGGTACGTTGATTTCACCGGGACCATCCTTGTACGGCCCACGATGCGTCACGCCACGCGCATAGACCGGAAAACTGCGATCGCGGATTTCCGCCACGTCGCGGATGGCCCCGTCGACCACGAGACCCGCAACCCCGATGCTCGCCGCATAAAACGTCAAGATACCGCCGACGACCGCGTTGTTGAGGTCTCCCCCCGCATCGATCACGAGCACATCGCCGTGACGGCAATAGTCCAGCGCGCGCAGAAACGTCAGATTGTCCCCGCCGCGCGAGCGCATCGTGACCGCGGTGCCCGCCATCGTCGTCTTGCCTGGCCGCTGATACGGATGAAGCCCGACACTGCCTATGTTGCGATGCATGTTGTCGCTGAGCGCCGATACCGGAATGTCGCGCAGCGCCTCGAGCAGCTTTGGGGCGGCTTGAGGCTCGGACGGGTTCTTTCTGATCGCTTTGTACATGGTCGGATGAAGGCTCGCAGTGGAAACACGGATATAACAGTATGTTTCCCTGTTGCATGACGCCAAGACTGTCTTGTTCTGGCGTAATACGAAAGCCTTATGAAGCGCGCGCGTCAGAGCTGATACGCGGCAGTTTGGGACATGTTCCAGCGCGGCAGCTCCAACGACGTGAAGCCGCTACTCATCTGTGGATCAGTCTGGAGTGCCACCGGTGCGTCGTCGGTACCCACTGCCACGATGCTCATGCGTAGATCGTTGGCAAGATCCTTCGACAGATTCAGTGACGCGCGCTGTTCACGGTAATTGCCGGCGAGAAGATGATGCACTTCGCCCTTCAGGCACTAAAACATTCGTGGAGCAAGGGCTCGAGGTGGCTGCGGGCGTCAAGCAACAGCCTTCAGGCCGACGCGCAGAAGATCGGAGCGCTCCGTCTATCTGATTCAACTGCTCGCATGCAGCCGCGAACACCTCGTCGGGCGCGCGCTTCCAAGGATGCGCTTTCGCGCCCCGTGCGCGCCAGTCGAACGACTTGGGCTGATGGCCGAGCACATAGCTTGTGACGTTTTTCGGCCCTTTGAACTTGATGGCAAACGGGTTGGTGTCGTTAAACTCGGCGGTCGTCATCGGGAGTCCTATGACAATGCCCGTCCGCTCGTTGAACACCTTGCGCGACAAGACCAGCACGGATGCACGTCTTTCGTCTCGCGGCCCATGCGGGGGTTACAGTCGATCAGTCGATCCAAATGATGTCGCGACGATCGGGCGCCCACGAAGCTCCCGCCATCAGAACACCTCCGCACCGATGCGGTCCGTGGCCATCGCCTCGCCACCGTGCTTCGCGGGGTCGAATTTCGCCAGCTTTTCCTCGAGCGTCAGTTTGCGCGGCCCCACCGGGCGCACCGTCACGCCAATCTCGTCCGCCGAGACCTCGACCTCCTGATCCACCTCGAAGTGCGCCGCCCGCGCGACTGCCGCCGGAATGCGGACAGCCAGGCTGTTCCCCCATTTCTGGATCGTGAGCGTTGCGGTTTTTGCCATGATGCAAACCTCCTTGTAACGTCTGAACGAGTCTAGACGCAATTCTTGTTTGTGTTAACAGGTCTAAACATTACCCGTAAGGGCGTCGCGCCCACGCGCGGACACATGAGTAGCAAAGGCCTTCGGAATCGCATCAGGTTTAAGATCTTCGCGACGCCGCCAAGGATATTAAGGCAGAGATTCTCTACAACGCGGCAGCGTAATGTGGGAACGGACTGTTCTTTCCGGCGGATGCCGTGGGCTGTTCCGGCGATCAACGGTATCGCTCGCATTTCGGTTGCCCCTGATACAAAGGTCGCGATAGACGTGCGAGCAAACACGGTTCGACGAAGTCGCGATACCCGGCAGAGGTTGACAAGGTGGTCGCCAACACGGCTCTGAATCGTGGCTCAGCGGGCCAGAAGTGAGGCGGGTGATTCGCCCACTGGGCGAATTGCCGAGGATGCCTACCATCGGCATCCCGGAAGAGGCGGCACTCATTGACCGCCCGTCTCACTCGGTTACGGAAATGCCTTCGCACCAAGCAGAGCAGCGACCGCGA
>NZ_JBMRBK010000081.1:0-5392 GCF_057351765.1 Trinickia sp.
CGACGAAGATGATGCGGGCGGCGCGCATGCACAACGTAGGCGAGCCGATGGTAGTGGAGGACATCCCGGTTCCAGCGCCGCGCCCGACCGACGTGCTCGTAAAAGTGAAGGCATGCGGCATCGTGCCGAATCTCGGCAACGTCCTGAGCAATTGGGAGAAATGGTTTCCGCATCTTCCGCTACCGAAGCTGCCGGCTATCTTCGGTCTCGATGCGACAGGCGTGATCGAAGAGGTAGGCAGCCAGGTCCATGCGTTCAAGCCGGGCGATCGCGTCTACGTCAACCCCGCGCGCTATTGCGGCGGATGTCGTGCTTGCCGCGCCGGCGATACGACGGCGTGTCCCTACTACACGTTCAACGGCTACTTCGGCTTCAGCAAACGTTCGCAGGCATTGTTCGACGATTATCCGTACGGCGGCCTGTGCGAGTACATGACTGCACCGCAATACAGCCTCGTGAGCATTCCGGACAATCTCAGTCACGAAACGGCCGCGCGTTTCGGCTACTTGGGCACGGCATATCGCGCATTGAAGAAGGCCGAGGTCGGCCCCAGCAGCACGATTCTCGTGAGCGGCATCAGCGGCACTCTGGGTATCGGCGTTGCGCTCTTCGGCCTGGCGATGGGTGCGAAGAAGATTCTCGGCACGGCGCGTAACCGGGAACTCCTGCAGCGCGTCAAGGCGTTGGCGCCCGATCGCATCGAAGTCATGTCGCTCGATGACGGTTCGGTCAGCGAGTGGGCCGAGCGCGTGACGCAAGGGGCGGGCGTCGATGCGGTTATCGACGCATTGGGGCCCGGTGCACCGCAAGAGACACTGCGGGAGACGTTGAAGACGCTGCGGCGGGGTGGCCATCTGATCAATATCGGCGCCGTGGCGGGCGAAGTCCCGATCAATCTGCACTACATGATGGACAACGATCAGCGCTTTAGCGGTTCGGCTTGGTTCACGGCGGGACAGGGGCAGGAGATGGCCGATATGGTGGAATCGGGTGTGGTCGATTTGTCGGTGTTCGAGCATTGCACCTTCAAGCTCGAAGACATCAACACTGCACTCGGCGGCATCGAGAATCGCAACGGCGGCTTCAGCAATTACGTGATTTGCCCTTGAGCATGGCATGAGCCCCTGGCCGGCGAGGGACTTTCCGGCCGGGCGTGTGGCCTTTCTTCACCTCCCGCATAGAGTGTATTGATGACTATCCGACGCGTGGTAACCGGTCACGACGACAAAGGCCGCTCCGTGGTGGTTTACGATGGCGCCACGCCGCGCACCGTTAACTTCGAATCGATCCCGGGGCACGCATTCGCGCAGGTTTGGACGACACCGCCTACGCCTGTCGTGCCTTCTGGCAATGCCGATCCCACCGACGGGCAAACCGATCTACTGCCTCCTTCGGGCGGCACGAGCCTTTTGGTCGTCACGTTTCCGCCCGACAGCACGATGAGCGCTCCCGGCTTCGACCCTGTCGCCGCGGGCGAGGAGTGCCTTGCTCGAATGCCCGACCTTGCGCGAACGTTCGAACCCGATTGCCCTGGCATGCATAGGACCGATACGGTCGATTACGGGATCGTGCTGTCGGGAGAGATTTGGTTGGAGGTCGATGATGGAAACGAGACATTGCTACGTCCGACGGATGTCGTCGTGCAGCAGGGTACGCGGCACGCGTGGCGCAACAAGAGCGATGCGCCCGCGGTCGTCGCGTTTTTAATGGTGGGCGCTAGCCGCCGGCAGGGCGGGGCGGCGTTGTGAGTGACGCCAAATTGGAGTACGCGCCGATGACGGAGCCTCTCCCTCTAGATAGCCGGACTCGAGCGCAATTGTTGACACATGCCCGGAGTCAGAACGCTTGGCTTCCTCGCCCGGTGTCCGACGAATCGCTGCGTGAACTTTACGAACTCGCCAAATGGGGGCCAACGAGCATGAATTGCTCGCCTATGCGCGTAATGTTCGTACGTTCGATGGGGGCTCGCACAAGGCTACTGTCGGCGGTTTTGTCCGGCAACGCGGAGAAAGTCCGCACCGCGCCCGTGGTGGCGATCGTCGCTCACGATACGGCGTTCTACGAGCAACTACCGAAGCTGTTTCCCCATCGTCCGAATGCGGGGGACCTTTTTCGGGATCGGCCCGCGCTCGCCGAGGAGACTTGCTTCAGAAACAGTTCGTTGCAGGGTGGTTACTTCATTCTCGCGGCGCGAATGCTGGGGCTCGACTGCGGACCGCTGTCGGGATTCGATGCGGCGGCTATCAATTCGCTGTTTTTCGAAGGCACGTCGTTGCGTGTCAATTTTCTATGCTGCCTTGGCTACGGCGATCCGACTGGGCTCTTTCCGCGTAGTCCTCGATTGGAGTTCTACGAAGCCTGCACGATCGTGTAGCGCGTTTGACTAGCAAACTATCGACCGCGAGGCGATAGCGTTCCGTTCGCGAACTTTAGACGCAGCGGCCCCCCTGCAGGGACAAGCTATTCCACTGCAATTCGACGTAAATAGTTAGTAGTACGAAATAAATAGATTTTGGTGGCATTGCCAGGCCGAACCGAATGAAACCCTTTCGAAGGCATCACTGGAGGAGACGAGAACATGGATACGCCAGGAAAGCACGATAGTGCTTATGAGTTGAAAACGGTATTGCTGTTGGCGGTTGGTTTTGGGTTGGTCGGATTGGATCGATGGATGGTCGCGCCATTGTTCCCGTACATGATGCGTGACTTGGGATTGAATTTTCAGCAGCTCGGGAATTTGATCGGCGTGCTGGCGGTTGCCTGGGGGGCGTGGGCGATCGCGAGCGGGCCGATCTCGGATCGAATCGGCCGCAAGAAGATCCTGGTGTGGACGATGATCGCCTTTTCGTTGCTCTCGAGTTGTTCCGGTCTCGCGACGGGTTTCGCCAGTCTCATGCTGATCCGGGGGATCATGGGTATCGCCGAGGGCGCATTCACGCCGGCCAGCGTGGCGGCTACCAGCGAAGCGTCGCTCGCTTCAAGGCGGGGTTTCAACCTCGGCTTCCAAATGAGCATGTTTTCGTTGCTCGGGCTTGGCGTCGCCCCAATTCTCGCCACGCAGTTGCTGCGTGTCATGCCCTCGTGGCATTGGGTTTTCATGGTTTCCGCTGTACCGGGCCTGATCGTGGCGGGGCTGTGTGCCAAGATCCTTCGCGATCGCCCGCGGGCGGCAACGTTGCGCGCAAACTCAATCAATCGTCCCGGAGCCCAGTGGCGCTCGATTTTTGCCAATCGGAATGTCGTTGTGGCAATCGCAGCGATGCTTTGCGCAATGTCCGGAATTTTTGTCATAGGCGCGATGGTGCCGACGTACCTCATCACCGTGCTGCACTTGAACGCGCAAAGCATGGGCTTCGTTGCGTCGGCGCTGGGTTTCGGCGGCTTCATCGGCTCGTTCAGCTTGTCCGGGATCTCCGACTACGTGGGGCGCAAGGTCGCTGCGATCGGTGCGTTCGCTGTTGCGGCGGTTCTGCTGTTCGTGTTCGCGAGGACAGGCGCGGATCCCGCGAAGCTCTTCGCACTCCTGTTTGGTATCTCGATGTGTTCGATCGGCTTGCTGAGTTTGTTGTGCGGCCCCATTGCAACGGAAGCGGCTCCCGCAGGACTCGTCGCGTCGACGATCGGTTTGATTTCGGGGATCGGCGAGATCTTCGGCGGAGGCGTAGCACCCGTCATCGCCGGGTATGTCGCTCAGAATTTCGGATTGCCTCATGTCTTTGACTTCGCGATGGGAGGCCTCGCACTGGGGATATTCGTCGTGCTTATGCTTGTTGAAACTGCACCTCGACGTAGGGGCGCGGTGGTGTTGACGACCGACGAACCTCGGCAAGCAGCATGAAGCAGATGGAAAGGTAGAGCGCGAGCTTCTCGAAAGTGAGAATCGCTATCTGTGGGCGCGCGTAAAACAGATAACGCGGACGATCAACTCATTGGCCCAGTTTTTCAGCGCTATTTCGTGTGAACATAATCAGCATGCGACGCACTGATGTTCTAAACGAGCGTTACAAATTCTTACGGGACTGAGAAAATTCAAACGGTTATATTACCGGCGCGAATGGACGATCCCACCCACGGGGTTCCTGCGGTCAACTGTTCAATTCGCCGGTGCGCTATTGTCATACGAAACAACGGCGCGCCGATGCACCAAGGCCTCCTCATAAGGTCTGAGCAAGCCCTTAAAAGGGGCGCTCACTCAGCGGTATTCATTTAGTTTCCTAGCGTTCCCATCTCGTTGTGCCGCACGGGCAACGGTCGGGCTCGAATCATCGGGCGGCCCCGCCGTGCCAAATGCAACTACAGAGCGCCATCAACTCGCGCCCTGATGGGGGATTTGCTTATTTTGTTTTTGTTAAAGATCAACCTACTTAATACCATGGCATTCTTAAGAAGGAAGCGAAATATCATATCGTCGGTTTTATTCGCCGCGGGGGCAATAACGGTTGCAGGTTGCGGAGGTGGTTCGGGCACCGATTCGCTGGGAGCGACCCAGCACGCACAAGGTGGCAAACATGGCACGACTTCCACCTCGACTTCGACAACGTCAACGACTTCAGCCGATCAGCAACGCACCTTGGCTTTGCACATAGCGGATTTCATCCTGGCGCAGCAAGACGTGAACGGCGCAATTCCGGATGAAGCCGGCAGCGACACTGCGAACGAAGACTCCAATATGGAGTATGCATTGATCGGTCTTGCTGCGGCATACGAGGCGACGCGGGACGGGAAATACCTGACCGGCCTGGAAAAAGGTATCGCATGGCTCGCTGCTCGCGAAGAGATGGTGGACCCCACATGGAAGGGAAGCTGGCGTTACGTCTATTCGATGACGCCGCCGTATGATCCGGTGCCCACCTCCCCGGGCGCGGGCGTCGCGGATGTTCGTGGTGTGGATGCAACCTCGGCCCTGTTTGTCTATCTCCTGTACCGAGACCGTCAACTGACCGGCAGCACAGCTCTCGTCACCCAGTACGGGGCCAACGCTCGGGCAGCGCTTGATTTTGTTCTGGCTCACAACATCAACCCCAGCGGTTTTTCGGGTAGTTCGTGGCAACGGGCAACAGGAAGTACGACCTGGACATTCTGGCCTTACGAGTACGCGGCCGATCAAGGCGACGTGTACCTTGGCATGAATGGCGGGGCGTTGCTGTTCCCTGACAACCCGAAGTACGCAGCAAAGGCGCAGTTCCTCCGAGCGAACGCACCGACTCAGTTCTATCTGACAAGCGAGCAGCGGTATGCAGTTGGGCGCGATCCAGACAGCCCTCTGGATACGGATTTGGGTATCGACACCATCTTCCCGCAAGGTTACCTGCCGTGGGTGTTCGGCTCGAACACACAAAGTGCAAGCTCGGTCCAGTGGCTCATCAACCAGACGCATGCCGACGGTAGCATC